>JADLEZ010000608.1 GCA_020845855.1 Burkholderiales bacterium | reverse complement strand
CCTCCATGAAGTAGCTCGTCCCGTTGCGGGTAATGAAGTGCGAAGGAGGAAGGCTGTCGGCAACCCGCAGCGTTATCACCTGCGCCTGAGCGACCTCCGCGAGGCAAGCGCAGCCCGTCAACAACAAAGCTGCCAATATCGCCTTCATGGCCTGGCAACTACTCCGGTACTCTAGCATCGCCTTCACCTCCCGACTCTGACTACAGGATGGCGCGGCGCTGATCGTCGCCGCTCCCCGGCAGTACACCGTCGTATCCGAGCGCCCGCGAGAATTCATTCGCAACGCTCGTCACCATGCCGCGAAACAGCTCGCCTCGCTGACGGAGCCGGAAGGCGACCGTCGCGATCATGAGACTGTGCGAAACGCTGCCATCACGCTGAAAGATCGGAGCCGCACAGCTTGCGGCGCCGTCGGTCATCTCTTCGACCGACGTTGCGAAGCCATCGATCCGGGCGCGATCGACCTTGCGCCGGATTTCATCGAGATCGGTAACGGTGCTCGTTGTTATCGGAACGAAACCGCCCCGGGCGTAGTACTCTTCGCGCCACTGGGCATCCTGAAAGGCAAGAAGCACCCTCCCGGCGCCGGAGCAGTAGAGCGGTCGCGGGTTTCCGATCGCGGCGGTATAGCGAACCGGGTTCGCGCTCTCGATCTGGTCGACGTAAATGAGGCTGCTCGTCGACCTGTCGAGCGCCGCGAGAATGGCCGTTTCGCCCGAGCCCTCGTGCAGCCGCTGCATGAACGGGCGCGCCATCGTCGTCATGGTGTAGCGGGCCTGCACGGCAAGGGCAAGGCTGAACAACGCCGGGCCGAGCACGTATCGCTCGCCGTTGCGGACCGCCATTTCGAGGCTCATGAGTGCGCGCATGAGCGCGTGCACGCTGCTCTTGGGTGCGCCGATCCGCCTCGCAATTTGCGCGAGCGTGGCGCCCGACTCCGTCCGAGCCAGCAGATTCGCGATCGACACCACCCGCTGGATCGCGCGCGGGCCGTCGCTGTCCGCGAGAGATTCCCGCACGACGGGGTGCGGCTTCACGCCTGTTGCATCCGCTGGCACGGCAGGTCTTTTCGGGTCACCGGGGGCGTTTGCTGTGCTTGGTCACGCGGCAGTGCTTCACTGGGGTTCCAACATTAGAACAATACATCTAAAATCGGAACGACACAACCATCGTTGGAGTGAACGGAATGCCGGACGGGCGGAAGACTGTCTGTGTGATTGGCGCGGGGATCGTGGGAGTCGTTACCGCGGCATTGCTTCAGCGCGAGGGTCACGACATCGTAGTCGTCGAACCTGCCGGCCCAGGCGAAGGCGCGTCGTTCGGCAACGCCGGATGCCTGAGTGCGTCCTCCGTCGTGCCTTTGTCGATGCCGGGCACCGCGACCGGGATCGCGCGCTCCATCCGGGATCCGATGGGGCCGCTTGCGATTCGCTGGCGCCACCTGCCGAACGTGGCGCCTTGGCTCGTGCGCTTCGTGCGATCCGGGACCTACGCCAAGGTGCGGGAGCAGGCCCGCGCCCTCCGGCTTCTGCTCGCGCCGTCCGTCGTACTGTACGGGTCGCTGCTTGAGGAGATGGGCGCCGGCGAGCTCCTGCGGAGCGTCGGGCACCTTTACGTCTACCGGTCCGAAGCAAGCTGGCTGAAGGAGCGCCTGCACTGGCAGCTGCGTCGCGAGAACGGGATCGCCTGGGACGAGCTCGACGCGGACGCGTTGCGCCAGTTCGACCCCAAGCTGTCCACGGAGTACGTCAGGGGCGCGTTGCTCGCGGCGAACGGTCACGTGACGAACCCGTATCGCGTCGTGACCGCCATCCTTGCCGGGATCCTCGCTCGCGGCGGTCGCCTGGTGCGGGGGCGAGCCGTCGGCTTCGACCTCGAAGGGACCCGTCTCGGGGCGGTGCGCATGGAGCATGGCGCGCTCTCGGCGGATGCGGCCGTGGTGACCGCCGGCGCGTGGTCGAGGTCTCTTGCGGCCGCGCTCGGCGACCGCGTACCGCTTGAGTCCCAGCGAGGCTACCACCTCATGCTGAGCGACCCCGAAGTGAGTCCCCGGGTGCCCACCAACGACGCCGAAGGAAAGTTCATGGTGACGCCCATGGAGCTCGGCCTCCGCGCCGCAGGGACGGTGGAGTTCGCGGGTCTCCGGGCGCCGCCCAACTGGGATCGGGCGCACGTCTTGATGCGGCAGGCCCGCCGCATGCTGCCGGGATTGAGGGCGAGCTATGAGGCGGAACGGATCACGAAGTGGATGGGCCATCGCCCGAGCCTTCCGGACTCGCTGCCGGTGATCGGGCGTTCCCGTCGAACGCCCGACGTGGTCTACGCCTTTGGGCACGGGCACGTGGGCTTGGCAGCCGCGCCCATGACCGGCCGGATCGTCGCCGACCTGGTGGGTGGCAAGCCGCCGAGCGTAGACATCTCACCGTTTAGCGCCTCGCGATTCGGTTAGCGATAACCGCCGCCGAGGCGTTGACGCCTCGCGACCGATTCAGTTACTGTGGTTCCTAAATTAGAATATCGTTCGTATAGTAGAACGATCGGCTTGGGGCGAGAGGCATGGTGAAACGTGGCGGGGCGACAGGCGGGTTTCTGGGCGCGGCGCAGCGCCTTCTCAAGCGCATCGATGCGGCGCTGAGCCTCGTCGGCGCCACGATGATGATCCTGATCATGGCGATCGTTGCCGCCGACGTCTTTTCCCGGTACGCGTTCAACGCGCCCTTCGCCTGGTCGTATGACCTCATCTCCGTCTACCTCATGCCCGGCATATTCTTTTCCTTCCTGTCGGACACTTTCCGGGAGAACGGTCACGTGGCGGTGGACATCGCGCAACAGCGCATGTCACCGCTCTGGCGCCACGCCGCCCTGCTCATCGTCTGCGCATGCGCGCTCGTCGTATTCGCGCTGGTCATGTGGGCAAGCGCGGCGCGTGCATGGCATGCCTTCGCGGCGAACGAGGTGCTGGCTGGCGGCATCGCTTGGCCGATCTGGATCGCCGCTGCATTCGTGCCGCTGGGCGTCGGCATGCTGGTCGCGCGCCTCCTGCTGGCGACGATCGGCCACGCAGTGTCCGTACTGAAGCGACGCAACGTCATTCCGCTGCCGCCACTGTCGGGACAGGAAGAAGCGCTCTGATGAGCTCCGTTGCCGCGCTCGTCCTGCTCTCGGTCCTGCTCCTGTTGGGCGCCCCTGTGGGCTTCGCGCTGGCGGTCGCCGGCTCTGCCGGATTGTGGTGGATCGGCAACCTGGACATGGTGCTCGGCGTCCTCCGGACGACGCCGCTCTCGTCGGTGAGCTCCTACGAGATGATCGCCGTGCCGATGTTCATCCTGATGGCTGAGTTCGTGATCCTGAGCGGGATCGCCAACAGCCTGTTCGCGGCGGCTGCCGCATGGGTCGGCCGCATGCCGGGCGGTCTTGCCATCGCCACGGCGCTCGCAGGAGCCGGATTCGGCGCGATATCGGGCTCGAGCACCGCGTCGGCGGCGACGCTGGCGGCGACGTCGATACCCGCCATGCTCGATCGCAAGTACGAGCCGAAGCTCGCCTGCGGAGTCGTTGCGATCTCCGGGACGCTCGCGATGCTCATTCCGCCAAGCGTGGCCTTGGTGCTCTATGGGCTGATCGCTGACGTCGACATCGGGAAGCTCCTGATCGGCGGCGTCATCCCGGGCGTCCTCGTCACGTTCGCGATCGTCGCGACCGTCTTCGCCCTGGTCTGGCGGGATCCTTCTCGCGCCCCGCCCGGGCGCCGGTACAGCCTGGGCGAGAAGCTGCGCTCGACTGGGGTCGTCGGGCCGATGGCCGTCCTGCTCGCGGGCGTCACCGGGGTGATCTACACTGGGATCGCGACACCGACCGAAGCCGCGGGAGTCGGGGCACTCGGCGCATTCCTGATCACCCTGCTGTCCCGGCGGGCGAGCGCCCGCAAGGTGCGTGCCGCCGCGACGAAGGCGGGCCACGCGACCTGCATGATCCTGATGATCATCCTCGGCGCGCACGTATTCGGTTACTTCTTCACGCTCACCCAGGCAACCCAGGGACTCGTGGCGTGGGTGCGGGCGCTCGAGATCGCTCCGTACGCAGTCCTGGCGCTAGTCGTTCTCCTCTACCTCGTCCTGGGCTGCCTGCTCGATCAGGTCGCGATACTGATCCTCACCGTGCCCATACTGCTTCCGCTGGTGGTGAGCCTCGGGTTCGATCCGGTGTGGTTCGGCGTGCTGGTCATTGTCGTGGCGGAGGTCGGCATGGTGACACCGCCGGTGGGGCTCAACGTGTTCGTGGTGGCGCGCTACACGAAGAGGCCGATCGGCGAGATCTTCGGTGGCGTCTGGCCACACGTACTCGCCCACATCCTGGTGATTGTCCTGCTCATCGCCTTTCCATCGATTGTCCTGTGGCTGCCGTCGACCATGAGGTGATGGCGCAATGCCCGGGGAGCTACGCCGGTTGTGAATGCACGGCGACCAAGTCCGTCGCGATGCGTTCGGCCGTGCCGGCGGGGGTGTAGGGCCGCCACAAACGCGCTTCGAGCTCCAGCCAGCGAGCACGCGCCGCCTCGATGCTCACCCGCTTGACCGGTCCGAAGCCGCGAATCTGCTCGGGGAGGCGCGCCAGCGCGAGCGCCGCGTCCATATCCACGGCATCGAAGCTCGCGGCGATCCGCTCGATGCTCGCGCGATAGTCCGCGACGAGTTGCCGCTCCTCGCGACGCTCCGCGGTGCGTCCGAACGGATCGAGCGCCGTGCCGCGCAGGAAGCGCAGGCGCGCCAGCACCCGGAACGCGGGGACGATCCAACCGCCGAATTCGCGCTTGCGCGGACGGCCCTGGCTGTCGAGCGCGCCGGCCAGCAGCGGCGGGGCGAGATGGAAGCGCAGGCTCGCGTCGCCTTCGAACTCGCGGGCAATCGCCTCGCGCAGGGCGGGGGCGCAGTGCAGCCGCGCGACTTCGTACTCGTCCTTGTACGCCATGAGCTTGGCCAGTCCACGGGCCACGGCGTGCGTGAACGCGCGCGACGCATGGCGACGGGCCTCCGCAGCTTCCACGCGCAACACGAACTCGCGATAGGCGCTCGCGTACGTGGCGCTCTGGTACGTGGTGAGAAACTCGACCCGGTGCTCAAGGCAGCTTGCGAGCGTCTCGGGGCGCTGCAAGCTGACCGCTTGCGCCGGCACTGCGGCTTGCGTGACCGCGGCCAGGTCCACGGCGGCTTGGCGGCCCCAGGCAAAGGCGGTGCGGTTGAGGTCGAAGGCGACGCCGTTGAGCTCGATCGCCCGCAGGAGCGCATCGAGGGCCACCGGAACGAGGCCGCGCTGCCACGCGAACCCCAGCATGAGGAGGTTGGCGCCGATGGCGTCCCCGACCAGGTGCGTGGCGAGCAACGTGGCGTCGACGAAGTCGCAACGTTGCCCGACCGCCTCGGCGATGAGGGCGCGCGCTTCCTGCGCGGGAAAGCGCCAGTCGGCGTCCTGCGCGAACTTGCCGGTGGGCTGCTCGAACGCATTGACGAGGGCGAAGGTGTGCCCGGCGCGCATCTTCGCGATTGCATCTGGCGCCGCCGCGGTAAGCATGTCGCAGCCGAGCACGAGATGCGCTTCGCCAGTCGGGATGCGCTGTGCCCGCAGCGTGGAGGCCTCAGGGCCGATGCGCACGTGCGAGATCACGGCGCCGTTCTTCTGCGACATGCCGGTCATGTCGAGCACCGACACCGCCTTGCCGTCCAGGTGCGCGGCCATGCCGAGCAGCGCGCCGATCGTGATCACGCCCGTTCCACCGATGCCCGTGATGAGGATGTTGTGCACGCTGGTG
>JADLEZ010000607.1 GCA_020845855.1 Burkholderiales bacterium | reverse complement strand
GTGAGAGGTGCCGCGGTCGGGCACCCTCTCCCCGCGGGCGGGGAGAGGGATGGTGTGAGAGGTGCCGCGGTCGGGCACCCTCTCCCCGCGGGCGGGGAGAGGGATGGGGTGAGGGGTGCCTCGGACTGACGTGTTCAATCCATCCAAAACCTTCATCGACCGCCCGGTCGCGACCACACTCCTCACGCTGGGCGTAGCGCTGGCCGGCGCGCTCGCCTTCCGGCTGCTGCCGGTGTCGCCGCTGCCGCAGGTCGATTACCCGACGATCTCCGTCAGCGCGTCGCTGCCCGGCGCGAGCCCGGAAACGATGGCGGCCACCGTGGCGACCCCGCTCGAGCGCTCGCTCGGCCGCATCGCCGGGGTCACCGAAATGACGTCGAGCAGCGCGCTGGGGTCCACCCGCATCGTGCTGCAGTTCGACCTCGGCCGCGACATCGACGGCGCGGCGCGCGACGTGCAGGGCGCGATCAACGCGGCGCGCGCGCTGCTGCCCACGAGCCTGCCCAACAACCCCACGTACCGCAAGGTGAACCCGGCCGACGCGCCGATCATGATCCTGGCGCTCACGTCGGACACCATGACCCAGGGCCAGATGTACGACGCCGCGTCCACCGTCCTCGCGCAGAAGCTGTCGCAGGTCGAAGGCGTGGGCCAGGTCACGGTCGGCGGCAGCTCGCTGCCGGCGGTGCGCGTCGAGCTCGACCCGCCCACGCTCAACAAGTACGGCATCGGCGTGGAGGAAGTGCGCGCGGCGATCGCCGCGGCCAACGCCAACCGCCCCAAGGGCATGGTCGAAGACGGTGAGCGCCACTGGCAGATCGGCGCCAACGACCAGGCCAAGACGGCCGCCGAATACATGCCGCTGATCGTCGCGTATCGCAACGGCGCCGCGGTCCGCCTGCCCGACGTGGCGCAGGTCGTCGACTCGGTGCAGGACCTGCGCAACGCCGGCATGGCCGACGGGCGGCCGTCGGTGCTGGTCATCGTCTACCGGCAGCCGAACGCCAACATCATCGACACCGTCGACCGCGTGGTCGGGCTGATGCCGCTGCTGCGCGCGTCGATTCCCAGCGCCATCGACATGAAGGTCGCGATGGAGCGCACCACGACCATCCGCGCGTCGCTGCGCCACACCGAGCAGGCGCTGGCGATCGCGACCGGGCTCGTGATCCTGGTCGTGTTCGCGTTCCTGCGCAGCGGCCGCGCCACCCTGATCCCGGCGGTCGCCGTGCCGGTGTCCCTGGTCGGCACCTTCGGCGTCATGTACCTCGCCGGCTTCTCGGTCAACAACTTCACGCTGATGGCGCTCACCATCGCCACCGGCTTCGTGGTCGACGACGCCATCGTGGTGCTGGAGAACACCATGCGCCACATCGAAAGGGGCGTACCTGCGTACCGCGCCGCCGTCCAGGGCGCGCGCGAAGTGGGCTTCACGGTGCTCGCGATGAGCCTGTCGCTGATCGCCGTGTTCATCCCGATCCTGCTCATGGGCGGCATCGTCGGCCGCCTGTTCCGCGAGTTCGCGATCACCCTGTCGGCGGCGATCCTGGTCTCGCTCCTGGTGTCGCTCACGGCCACCCCGATGATGTGCGCGCGGCTCTTGCGCCCGTTGTCGGAGCGCAAGCCGGGTCCCATCGCGCAGCGGGTCGAGCGCGCGGGCGCCGCGATCCTGCGCGGCTACGCCGCGAGCCTCGCCTGGAGCCTGCGCCACGGCGTGCTGGTGGCCCTGGTGCTTGCGGCTACCATCGGCCTCAACCTGTACCTGTACGTCAACATCCCCAAGGGATTCTTCCCGAGCCAGGACACCGGCCGGCTCATCGGCGGCATCCAGGCGGATCAGAGCATCTCCTTCCAGGCGATGCGCGCCAAGCTCGCGAGCTTCATGGCCATCGTGCAGCAGGATCCGGCGGTCGAGAATGTCACCGGCTTCACCGGCGGCTCGCATCGCAACTCCGGGACGATGTTCATCACGCTCAAACCCCTGGCCGAGCGCAAGGAGTCCGCCTTGCAGGTGATCAACCGCCTGCGGCCGCAACTCGCGCGGGAGCCGGGGGCGAACCTGTTCCTGGTCCCGGTGCAGGACATCCGCATCGGCGGCCGCCAGAGCAACGCGGCCTACCACTACACGCTGCAGGCCGACGACCTCGCGGAACTGCGCGCGTGGGAGGCGCGCATCCGCGCGGCGCTGTCCAACCTGCCCGAGTTGGTCGACGTCAACACCGACACCCAGGACAAGGGCCTGCAGACGTCGGTGGTCATCGACCGCGACACGGCCGCGCGCCTCGGCGTCACCGCGCGCATGGTCGACACCACGCTCAACGATCTCTTCGGCCAGCGCCAGGTCTCGACCATCTATACCGCCAAGAACCAGTACCGCGTGGTGATGGAGGCCGCACCCGAGTTCTGGCAGTCGCCGGAAACGCTCAAGGACGTGTACGTGAGCACGGCCGGCGGCGCGCAGGTGCCGCTGTCGGCGTTCGCCACGTTCGGCCCTACCAACACCCCGCTCGGGGTCAACCACCAGGGGCAGTTCGTCGCCTCGACCATCTCGTTCAACCTCGCTCCGGGCGTGTCGCTGTCGCAGGCCACGCGAGCGGTCGACCAGGAGATGCTGCGCATCGGCGTGCCGGCGACGATCCGCGGCACGTTCCAGGGCAGCGCGCGCGCGTTCCAGGCGTCGCTTGCGAGCCAGCCGTGGCTCATCCTCGCCGCACTCCTGACGGTCTACATCGTGCTCGGCGTGCTGTACGAGAGCTTCGTGCATCCGATCACCATCCTGTCCACGCTGCCGTCGGCGGGCGTGGGCGCCCTGCTCGCTCTCGAGCTCTTCGGCACCGAGTTCTCGATCATCGCGTTCATCGCGGTGATCCTCTTGATCGGCATCGTGAAGAAGAACGCGATCATGATGATCGACGTGGCGCTCGCCAACGAGCGCGAGCGGGGGATGTCGACGCGCGAGGCGATCTTCGAGGCCTGCCTCGTGCGCTTCCGCCCGATCATGATGACCACCACGGCGGCGCTGCTGGGCGCGTTGCCGCTCGCGCTGTCGGCCGGCGACGGCGCCGAGATGCGGCGCCCGCTCGGGATCGCTATCCTGGGCGGCCTCGTGCTGTCGCAGGTGCTGACGCTCTACACCACTCCCGTCGTCTATCTGTATCTCGACCGCTTCCGCTTGTGGGCGCAAAGGCGCTTCGGGCGTCGCGCACCCAGCGTAGCCATGGCGGGCGTGGACTGACGTGGCTGCCGTGAAGAACACACTCCTCGTCCTCTGCGTTTGCGCCGCCTTGACCGGCTGCATGGTCGGCCCCGACTACGTGCGGCCGAGCGCGCCGGTTCCCATCGCGTACAAGGAAGCGCAAGGCTGGAAGGTCGCGGAACCGGCCGACGCCGCGCCGCGCGGCAACTGGTGGGAGGCGTTCAACGATCCCGAGCTCAGTGCGCTCGTGGCGCAGGTCGAGGTGTCGAACCAGACGGTTGCGGCGGCGGAGGCGCGCGTGCGCGAGGCGCAAGCCGCGACCCAGGCGGCGCGGGCGGCGCTGTTCCCGTTCGTCGACCTGCGCGGCACCGCGGTGCGCAACAACGCCGACAGCGGTAGCGGACGCGGCACGAATGCCGCGTACAACCTGGGGCTGGGCGCCTCCTGGGAGCCCGACCTGTGGGGCGGCATCCGCCGCAACATCGAGTCGGCGGGTGCGGGCGCGCAAGCGAGCGCCGCGGAGGTGGCCAACTCGAAGCTGTCGGTGCAGGCTACACTCGCGCAGAACTATCTTCTGCTGCGCGTGGAGGACGCGCAGATCGCGCTCCTCGAGCAGAGCGTGGAGGCGTTCGCGCGCTCGCTCACCCTGACCCGCAACCAGTACCAGGCCGGCATCGTCGCGCGCGGGGACGTGGCGCAGGCCGAGGCACAGCTCAAATCGACGCAGGCGCAGGTATACGACGCGCAGCTTTCCCGCAGCCAGCTCGAGCACTCGCTTGCGGTGCTGATCGGCAAGCCCCCGTCACAGCTCACGATCGCGCCGCGGCCGGCGCTCGCCGCCGTCTACCCCGACATTCCGCTCGCCGTGCCGTCGACGCTGCTCGAGCGGCGACCCGACATCGCCGCCGCCGAACGGCGAGCGGCGGGCGCCAACGCACAGATCGGCGTCGCCCAGGCGGCGTTCTTTCCGACCGTCAGCCTGACCGCGGGCATCGGCGTGCAAAGCTCGGTGATCGGCAGCCTCCTCTCGCTGCCCAGCCGCTACTGGTCGTTGGGCGCCGCGCTCGCGCAGGCGATCTTCGACGCGGGATTGCGCTCCGCGCAAAAGGAGCAGGCCATCGCGAGCTACGACGAGGCGGTCGCCTCGTACCGCCAGACCGTGCTCACCGGCTTCCAGGAAGTCGAGGACAATCTGGCCGCCCTGCACTTGCTGGCGCAGCAGCAGGCGGTGCAGGACGCCGCCGTGATTGCGGCGCGGCAAGCGGCCGAGATCGCGATGAACCAGTATCGCGCCGGGGTCGCGAGCTACCTCGCGGTCGTGGTGCTGCAGCAAAGCGCGCTCAACGCCGAGCGCAGCGCGCTCGGGCTCACCGGCCGCCGGCTCACCGCGAGCGTCGCCCTCGTGCGCGCGCTCGGGGGCGGGTGGGACGCGACCCAACTCGCCCATAATTAGGGGCAGGGTCCGGTTTCGTTGTCTAATTGGGGTCAGTCTAATTGGGGTCAGAGTCGAATCTCTTGATGGCTACCTCTCCTTTCGATCTCTCCGGGCGCGTCGCGCTCGTCACCGGCGCCTATCGCGGCCTGGGATTCGCCATCGCGCGCGGCATGGCCGAGGCTGGCGCCATCGTGGTGCTCAACGGGCGCAAGCCGGATGAATTGCGCAAGGCCGTCAAGACATTGACCGACGCCGGCCTGCGCGCGGACTTCGCCGCGTTCGACGTGGTGCAGCGCGAGGCGGTGCATGCAGCCGTGGCGAACGTGGCTGCCCGCCACGGCGCCGTCGATATCCTGGTCAACAACGCGGGCATCCAGCGCCGTGCGCCGCTGCACGAGTTCAAGCAAAGCGACTGGGACGACATCATCGCCACCAACCTGACTGCGCCGTTCGTGGTGTCGCAGGCGGTGCTGCCGGGCATGATCGCGCGCAAGCGCGGCAAGATCATCCACATCGCGTCGCTGATGAGCGACCTCGCGCGGCCGACGGTGGTCCCCTATACCGCGGCGAAGGGCGGCGTGCGCCAGTTGACGCGCGGCATGGCGGTGGAGCTGGCGCCGCACGGCATCCAGGTCAACGCCATCGCGCCCGGCTACTTCGCCACCGAAATGAACCGCGCGCTGATCGACGACGCGCAGTTCAACGCGTGGGTGTGCAAGCGCACGCCCGCGGGCCGCTGGGGCGAGCCGTCCGAGATCGCGGGCCTTGCCGTATTCCTCGCCTCCCGCGCCGCCGACTACATGACGGGCCAGGTGCTGGTGATGGACGGCGGTATGAGTGTCGCCCTGTAGCTTCCGGGGAATCTCGGGTTGCGCGACGCGCGCGCGAGTCGCACAATGACGACTCGCCCGTCGCCAACCGGAGATACACCATGTCCCACCGGCTCATTCGCGACGTGATCGCAGGTCGCAAGGCTTACACCACGTCGTCGCACACCCCCATCGCCGATGCCGCGCGCCTCATGAAGGCGCACGCCATCGGCGCCCTCATGATCGTCGACGACGGCAAGCTCGTCGGCATCTGCACCGAGCGCGACGTCGTGTTCCGCGTCATCGCCGCCGACAGGGATCCGCAGTCGACGCGCGTCGCGTCGGCCATGACCCGCAAGCCGCGCACGGTGACGCCCGACCAGCCCCTCGGTCACGCGCTGCACATCATGTACGAGGGCGGCTTCCGGCACGTGCCCGTGATCGAGCACGGCAAGCCGGTCGGCCTGATCACGGCGCGCGACGCGCTGGGACCGGATCTCGCGCAGTTCCGGGCCGAGCTCGACGAACGCGAGCACATCGGCGAAATCCTGTAGCAGTCCGGCGCGTTCCCTTACGACGCCGGCGTCGGCCGCCAGTCGAGGAGCTGGTAGAGCCACCCGAGCCCGGCCGCCGTCGCTTGCGCCGGCCGGTACTCGCAGCCGATCCAGCCGTCGTATTTGAGCTCGTCGATGAGCCTGAACAGGAACTCATAGTTGACCTCGCCGACGTTAGGCTCGTTGCGCGCCGGCACGCCCGCGATCTGGAAGTGGCCGATGTGCGGCAGCCAGCGGCGGATCTTGGCGGCAAGGTCCCCTTCGACCACCTGCGCGTGGTACAGGTCCATCTGTACCTTGAGGTTGGCCATCCCGATCCCCTCGCGGATCGCGTGCGCCTCGGCCTGCGTGTTGAGCAGGTAGCGCGGCATATCGCGCGGGTTGATCGGCTCGATCAGCACCGTCACCTTCTGCTCCGCGGCTTCCTGGCAGGCGAAGCGCAGGTTGCGCTTGTAGGTGCGCATGCGCCGCGCGCGCTCCTCGGCGTCGGCGCCTTCGGGCAGCAGACCTGCCATGACATGGATGCGCGGGCACTTCAACTCCTGCGCGTAACGCAGTGCGGTCACGACACTCGCCGCGAACTCGTGCTCGCGTCCCGACAGCGACGCAAGCCCGCGATCGCCCGCTGCGTAGTCGCCCGGCGGCGCGTTGATCAGCACCACCTCGAGCTTGTGCTCGGCTACCCGCGCGGCGATCTCCTTCGCCTGGTAGTCGTAACCGTACGCGAACTCGACGGCGCGAAAGCCCGACTGCGCCGCCTCGCCGAAGCGGTCGAGGAACGGCACTTCGTTGAACAGGAACGACAGGTTGGCCGAGAAGCGTGGCATGGCAGCGATGTGTGGCTGCCGAGTGTGCAGCACGAAAGCCCGCTTCGCAATAGGAACGGTTAGCATTCTCGATACATCACCGCGACGCCTTCGGCCGCGGGCCTTGGGCCCTACCGTAAACTCGCGGAATGGGGCCTGCCTTGTCCCCCGCCGATTCGCTGCAGGTCGCGTTCGACCAATGGACGGTCGGAGCGCTCGTCACGAACCTCCTGTGGACGCGCTGCCTGGGCGTGGCGGCCATCGCGGCCGCCCGCGAGCAGCGACTCGCCGAACGCCTCGCGCAGGCGCGCATGCACTCGCCGTACTACCGGCGCGCGTGGCACACGCTGCCGGCCGGCCCGCTCGCGCTTACCGACCTGCCGGTAGTCACCAAGGCGCAGCTCATGACGGCGTTCGACGACTGGTGCACCGACCGGGCGATCGCGTGGCGCGACGTCGAGGCGTTCATCGCGGCGCGCGCGCACATCGGCGAGCGCTTTCGCGGCCGCTACGCCGTGTGGACAAGCTCCGGCACCACCGGTGCGCCCGGCGTCTTCGTGCAGGACCCGGGCGCGCTCGCGGTGTACGACGCGCTCGTATCGGTACAGCTCGTCGGTCCCGCGCTCGGCGACTGGAGCGCGGCCGCGCGGCGCGGTCGCGCCGCCCTGGTCACCGCCGACAGCGATCACTTCGCCGGCATCGCGTTCTGGCGGCGCCAGGCACAGCGCAAGCCATGGCTCGACATGCGCACGTTTCCGGTCGCCGCGCCGCTGGCCACGATCGTAGCCGGCCTCAACGACTACGATCCCGCGTTCCTTGCGAGCTACCCGACGATGCTCACGCTGCTTGCCGGGGAGCAGGGCGCAGGGCGCCTTCGGCTCTCGCTCACCGGCATGTGGTGCGGCGGCGAGACCCTGTCCGCCGCCGCGCGAATCGCGATCGAGGACACGTTCGGGTGCCCGCTGGCCAACGAGTACGGCGCATCCGAGTGTCTGTCGATCGGCTACGCGTGCCGCCACGGCGCGATGCACGTCAACGCCGACTGGGTCGTGCTCGAGCCGGTCGACCGCGACTACCGCCCGACACCCCCGGGCGAGCTCTCGCACACCGTGCTGTTGACCAATCTCGCCAACGCCGTGCAGCCGATCATCCGCTACGACCTCGGTGACCGCGTGCGCATGCGCGCAACGCCCTGCCCGTGCGGCAACGCGTTGCCCGCGCTCGAGATCGAAGGCCGCACCGACGACATCCTGTCGCTCACGGCCGGCGACGGCACGCGCGTGAAGCTAGTGCCGCTCGCCATCGCGACCGTGGTCGAGGACGCCGCGCGCATCTATCGCTTCCAGATCGTGCAGAGCGCGCCGGACGCGCTTTGCTTGCGCCTGTCGCACGCCGACCGCGTGCGCAACCCTGCGGCGCTGCGCGCGCTGCGCGCGTATCTCGACGCACAAGGCCTGGCCAACGTGACCGTGCGACTGGACGAGGCCGAGCCCGGGGAAGCCCGTGACGGCAAGCTGCGGCAGGTGGTGGCGCTGCGGGGGTACTAGAGCAGGTCGATGCAAAAGGCGTCCGCGCGATCCTAAGGATGACGAGGCGGC
>JADLEZ010000606.1 GCA_020845855.1 Burkholderiales bacterium | reverse complement strand
GCCCGAACGCGGGCGTGGCGGCCGCGAACCCGAGTGCGGCGACCCACGCGCATGGGGCGATGCGTAGGGCACGGTTCAAGGCATGGGTCTTCACCGCGTCGCTCCGCAAGCGCACCCGAACGCGATCGGCGGCGGCCTTTGCACTCGTCCCGCGTACCGGGCAGCGCGTCATTTCGACAGCACCATGGCGAGGTAGCCGAACACCGTCAGGAGCACGCCCGAGACCGCGTAGCCGACCGGGAAGCCGATCCAGGGCACCGAGCTGCCGATCTCCTTGGCCGCCTCGCGCGCGGGCCCCGAGTGCGAGCGGGCGCCGGCGACGCCGCCCATCAGCACCGCGGGATTGATCTTCATGAGGTGGTAGCCGATGGCCCACACCAGGATGGGCGGGATCGTCGTGCAGATGAAGCCTGCAAGAAAGATGTACAGCGCGACGCTGCCGGTGAGCTGGGAGATGAGCCCGGCGCCGGCGTTCACGCCGACGATCGCGATGAACACCACGAGCCCGAGGTCTTCGAGGATGTTGCGCGCGGCGTTGGGCGTGTTGCCGAAAAAGCGCAGCCGCGACGCCACCGACGACACGATCACGCCGGAGACCAGGAGACCGCCGGCGTTGCCGAGGCCGACCTTCGACCCTGCGAGCGGGAAGCTGATCGCCCCGATCAGGAAGCCCAGGATCATGCCCAGCGACAGCGTCAAAAGATCGGTAGCGGTGCTCGGCCGCGCGATGCGTCCGGCCATGGCGGCGAACTTCTCGACCGCCGACTTCAGTCCGACGACGAACACCACGTCGTAGCGCTGCAGCTTGAGGTTCAAGCCCACCGGGATCGACACCCCGCCGCGCTCGATCTTCTGCAGTCCGACCTGGCCGGCGAAGGGCTCGTTACGCAGCGAGCCCAAGTCGCGCCCTTCGAGCGTCTTCTCGGTCACCAGCACCTCGGCCTGGTCGAGCGGGACGTTGAGCGCCTTGTCGTCGGCGACCTCGGGCCCGATCAGCCCCATCTTGGACGTCATCGCGTCGAGGCGGCCGCCCAGCACCACTATGTCGCCGGCTTGCAGGACGAGATCGTCGGGGGCGCCCAAGTTCTCCGATCCGCGCCGCACGTTCGCGATCTTGTACTCCGGGTGCCGCTCCAGGAACTGGCGCACGGTCTTGGACACGACCTCGGCGTTGGTGAGCTGGTAGGCGCGCAGCGCCCCGGGCCGGTAGCCGGTGAGTTGCGCGTCGTCGACGTTCGGTACGCCCTCTTCCTCCTCGTACTTCTTCGCGGCTGCCTTGGCGTCGATGCCCCACCAGCGCGGCAGGTACTTGCAGATCAGGATGATGCCGACGGTGCCCCAGATGTAGGTCAGGCCGTAGGACAGCGCGATCATCCCCGAGACGGTCTCGAAGGTCTGGCCGTCCTTGAGCGGGAACACGCCCTGCCTGACTGCTTCCTCGGCGGAGCCGATCGCCGCGGACATCGTCATCGAGCCGGCGAGGATGCCGCCGGCGGCGCCCGCCGGCAGCTCCCAGAGCTTGGTGAAGAACACCGCGCCCAAGAGCCCGAGGATCGAGCAGAACACGGCAAGGACGGTGAACTTGAGGCCGTCGCCCTTGAGGCTGTTGATGAACGACGGGCCGACCCGCAGGCCCACGCCATACATGAACAGGTAATAGAACATCGACTTGGTGAAGTTGTCGAGCGCCATCTTGATGCCGTAGGTCGACGCCCAGGCGGAGAGTCCGGCGCCGACGATGATCGCCGAGGCAACCATGCCGAAGCCGTAGCCCTTGATGGTGACCTTGCCGAGCAGGACCGCGCCCGCGACGACCGCGAACAGCAGGATGTAGGGATTCGCTGCGAGCCAGGTGAGGAGTGCTTGCATGGCGATGTCCTCGCTGTCTAACGGGTGACGTGCTTCGACTGGTGGGCCGCGAGCGCTTCGGGCTTCAGGAGCTCGAGTCCCTTCGTGGCGTTGAACCCGTGGATCTCCTTCACGTCGAGCTTGCGCATGAACGCGATCGTCTCCGGCGTGATCACCTGGCCGGGGACCATGATCGGGAAGCCGGGCGGGTAGGGGATCACGAACTTCGCCGACACGAGCTCCGGCCCGTTCTTCAGGCGCTCGTCGATCTTCGGGTCGTTGAGCTTCAGGTACTCGCACGAGGCGGCGTCGTAGGCCATGTAGTACGCCGCGCGCATGTGCCCCTCGGAGGTCGCGCTCTTCGCGCTATCGCGGAACGCGTCGTGGAAGCGGCTGAAGTTCGGCAGGTCCGGCACGTCCTCGACCAGCGACTTCACGCGCGCGGCGAACGCCGCGCGCTCGGACTCGCCGCCTTCGGCGAGCCGCTTGTCGATGGCGCGCGAGATGTCGGCGAGCGCTTTCACGAGGTGCGCCATGTCGCTGCGCGTGTTGTTGATGTTGATCTGCACCAGCACGCTGTTGCGCGAGGTCTTGTTGATCTGGATGTCGTGCTCGCTTGCGAGCAGGCCCTTGAACTGCGAGCCGTCGTAGCCGGCCTTGCCGCACAGGAGCGTGATGCGGGTCGGGTCGAGGAAGAACTCGTCCTCGCGCAGCGCCTGCGCGGTCTTCGCGATCGTCCAGCCGGGCGCGCCGTAGTCCTGGAAGCCCGACGCACGGTAGGCCTCCGGAATCATCTCGGCCGGTGTCGCGCAGCGGAAGTACTTCGAGATCAGCGGGTGCCGGTTTACGGCGCGGCGGATCTCGATCGCGAGCTGGATCGCGCGCTGCACGAGCTCGTAGCCCTCGAGCTCCATCTGGCGGCGCGCGAGGTCGAGCGAGGCGATGATCTGCAGGTTCGGCGACGTCGACGTGTGGGTGAAGAAGGCTTCCTTGAAGGCCGCCTCGACGCGGTGGAAGTCCTGGTCGGCGACGACGATGATCGAGCCCTGGCGCAGGGCCGACATCGACTTGTGCACCGAGTCGCTCTCGTAGACGCGGATGCGGACGCGGTCCGGGTCGGGCAGCAGCGCCGTGTCGAGGAGCTTCGCGTTCTTCGGGTCGACCTCGCCGTGCGCGGCCTTGAACGCCGCGTAGCGCTCCCGGTACGCGGGGTCGCGCATCAGGGACCGCAGCTTCGCGGCGGCGCCCATCGCGGTGCGCCCCCGCAGGAAGGGCGAGAACCGGGCGTAGCCGAACCACGCCTCGTCCCACAGGAAGACGAGGTCGGGCTTGATCGCGAGGCACTCGAGCATCGTGCGCTCGACGTTGGCCACGTGCCCGTCGAACGTGCAGTTGGTGAGCACGACCATCTTCGCGCGGTCGAGCTTGCCTTCCGCCTCGAGCTTGAGCAGCGCCTCCTTGATCGGCCGGATGGCGAGGCTGCCGTACATCGAATACTGGGTCAGCGGGAAGGCGT
>JADLEZ010000605.1 GCA_020845855.1 Burkholderiales bacterium | reverse complement strand
CTCAATCCGGCACCACCGCCGTCGCCTCGATCTCGACCTTCGCGCGGTCCTCGATCAGCGCCGCAACTTCCACCGCGGTCATCGCGATCGAGTAGCTGCCGATGAGTTCGCGAAACGCGCGGCCGATCGCGGCACCGGCGGCGAGGTACTCGCGCTTGTCGGTCACGTACCACGTCATGCGCACGATGTGCGCAGGAAGCGCACCGCCCTCCTTCAGCACCGCAACGATGTTCGCGAGCGCCTGGCGCGCCTGGTCCGCGAGGTCGTCGGACACGAAGCGCTCCTCGGCGTCCCAGCCGATCATTCCCGAGACGAACACCATGCGCCCGCGCGCGGCCACCCCATTCGCGTATCCCTTGGGCCGCGGCCAGCCCGGCGGCAGCAGCGCGCGGCTCACGGGACCGCCCTCAGCTTGAAGCGCTGCAGCTTCCCGGTTTCGGTACGCGGCAGTGCGTCGATGAACACGATCGTGCGCGGGTACTTGTACGGCGCGATCGTGTCCTTCACGAAGTCCTGCAACTCGCTCACGAGCGCCGGGCCCGGCTCGATCCCCTGGCGCAGCACGACGAACGCCTTGACGATCATGCCGCGCTCTTCGTCCGGCGCACCGACCACGCCGCACTCGGCGACGTTGGGATGCAGCAGCAGCGCGTCCTCCACCTCCGGCGCGCCGATGTTGTAGCCCGCCGACACGATCATGTCGTCGGTGCGCGACTGGAAGTGGAAGTAGCCCTCCTCGTCGACCAGGTACGCATCCCCGGTGTAGTTCCAGCCATCCTTGACGTAGTTCTTCTGGCGTTCGTCGGCGAGATAGCGGCAGCCGGTGGGACCCTTGACCGCGAGGCGCCCGACAGTGCCCGGCGGCACGGGGCGGCCGTCGTCGTCGACCACCCGCGCGACGTAGCCCGGCACCGGCCTGCCGGTGGCGCCCGGCCGCGCGTGCGCCTCGTCAGCCGAGATGAAGATGTGCATGAGCTCGGTCGCCCCGATGCCGTCGATGATCTCGATGCCCGTGGCCTCCTTCCACAGCTTGCGGGTCGCCGCGGGCAGCACCTCGCCGGCCGCCACGCACTTTCGAAGCTTCGTGGCGCGCAACTCGGCGCCGCGCGCGGCCATCGCCCGATAGGCCGTGGGCGAGGTGAACAGCACCGTGCCGCCGAATGCCTTGATCGCATCGACCAGGGCGTCCGGCGCCGGCCGCTCCACGAGCGCGGTCGACGCGCCGATGCTCAACGGAAACAACAGGAGGCCGCCCAACCCGAAGGTGAACGCGAGCGGCGGACTGCCGATGAACACGTCGTCCGGCGCAGCGCGCAGGATGTGCCGGGGAAAGCACGCGCAGGCCGCCATCACGTCGCGGTGGAAGTGCACGGTGGCCTTCGGCACGCCGGTGGTGCCGGAGGTGAAGGCGAAGATGCACGGGTCGTCGGCGGCGGTGTCGACGTTGCGGAACTCGGCCGGCTGCCCCGCCATCGCTTGCTCGAGGTCGGATGCGGCCGGCCCGTTGAAGTAGCGAATGCGCGTAAGCTCTGGCGCCTGCACGGCGGCCAGGCGCAGGTCGTCGGCGAGGCGCGCGTCGCACAGCGCGTGGGTCACTCGGCCCTTGCCGACGATGGTGGCAAGCTCCTTGGCGCGCAGGAGCGGCATGGTGGCGACCGCGACCGCGCCCGCCTTCATCACCGCGAACCAGCACGCGGCCAGCATCGGGTTGTTCGGCGCGCGCAGCAGCACGCGGTTGCCGGGGACCACGCCCATCTCGCGCACGAGCACGTTGGCGAGGCGGTTGGCGCGGTCGAGGACGTCGCGGTACGTCCAGCGCAATCCGCCGGGTGCCTGCAGGCAAAGGCGGTCGCCATCGCCGGCGGCGACACGCCGGTCCAGGAGCTCGACCGCGCAGTTGATCTGCGCGGGAAAGCGCAACTCCGGCAGGTCGAACAGGTACTCCGGCTGCTGATCCGCGGGCGGCAGGTTGTCGCGGGCGAAGGTATCGACATGGGCGCTGGTCATGCACGCTTCTCCCCTTGTTCGCGCAGCAGCTCGCGCGCGATGATGAGCTTCTGGACTTCGCTGGCGCCCTCGTAGATGCGCAGCGCGCGGATCTCGCGATACAGCCGCTCGACGACGTGGCCGCGGCGCCGGGACGCCGCCCGGGCGCGGGCTTCGGCGAGCGCCCGACGGGCGACGTTGGCCCGCGCCCACGCGTCGAGCGTGACCGTGAGCTCGCGATGTCGGGGCTCGAAGAACGGCCAGTCGAGGTAGCTCACGTCCGCTGCCCCTCACCCCGGCCCTCTCCCCGCACGCGGGGAGAGGGGGAGTAAGCGAGGCGCCCGAGCCCGAGCGAGGAAGGCCCGAAGGACACCTGAGCGAGCGGGTCGAAGGCCACGCGCGCTGCGCGCCTGGCCTTCGGGCCTACGCTCGCTTCGCTCGCGCGCCTCGCTCTCGCGCTCATTCCACCGCTCCTTCCTTACTCTGAACGAGATGCACGCGCAGCTCGCCCAGGTGCGCGTACAGCTTCTGCACCACGGTGGGAGCCACCCCGTCGAAGAGCTCGACGATCCATTCCTCGTGCTGCTTGGCCATCGCCTCGAACGCCTTGCGGCCCTGCGGCGTCAGGGTGACGATCCACGCCCGGCGATCGGTCTGACTGCTCGCGCGCTGCACGAGCCCTTCGCGCTCCAGTTCGTCGGTGAGCCCGGTTACGTTGCCGCCGGTCACCATGAGAAAGCGCGACAGCTCGCGCATCTTGAGCCCACCGTGGCGGTAGAGCTGCGCGAGATAGTCGAAGCGCGCGAGCGAGACGCCGTACTTCGCGCGCAGCCGCCGGCGCACCTCGTCCTCGATCTGCGTGGTGCAGGCGAGCATGCGCAGCCATAGCTTGAGGGTGGCATGGTCGCCGGCGCGGGCGCGTGCCTCGGGGCCGAGCGCCTGCGCATCGCGCATCCGCGAATGCGAGGCATCACGTCTCATGCTCGTCCCGCGCCGGCGCCGCCTGCGCCAACTGCGCGCGCTCGCGCTCGAGGTTGCGCTCGAGCTGCGTCTTCGCCGACCGGTACTGCTTCGGCCAGGGCACGTCGAGGTAGCCGATCTTGGCCGCTTCGAGATACGCCCACGCCGGATTGGCAAGGTGCGGGCGCCCGATCGCGCAAAGGTCGGCGCGCCCCGCGGCGATGATGCTGTTGACGTGGTCCGCCTCGGAGATGGCGCCGACGGCCATCGTCGCCACCCCCGCCTCGTTGCGCACCCGGTCGGCGAACGGCGTCTGGTACATGCGCCCGTACACCGGCTGCTGCTTGCGGCTCACCTGCCCGCTCGAGCAGTCGACCAGATCGCAGCCGGCGGCCTTGAACGCGCGCGCGATCTCCACTGCGTCGTCCGGCGTGATACCGCCCTCGACCCAGTCGTGCGCCGAGATGCGCACCGACATCGGCAGGTGCGCGGGCCACGCCGCGCGCACCGCGGCGAACACTTCCAGCGGATAGCGCAGGCGGTTGCCGAGGCTGCCGCCGTACTCGTCGGTGCGCAGGTTGGTCAGCGGCGAGATGAAGCTCGACAGGAGATAGCCGTGCGCACAGTGGAGCTCGAGCCAGTCGAATCCGGCCGCGGCCGCGAAGCGCGTGGCGCGCACGAACTCGTCGCGCACGCGGTCCATGTCGGTGCGGGTCATCGCCCGCGACCAGGCGGACACGCCGTCGAGATACTGCTGCGGCGACGCGGAAATGAGCGGCCAGTTGCCTGCCGGCAGCGGCTCGTCCTCGCCTTCCCACGGCACCCGGGTCGAGCCCTTGGCGCCGGCGTGGCCGAGCTGCATCGCGATGCGGGCGTCGGTGTTGGCGTGCACGAAGTCGACGATGCGCTTCCAGCCGTCGCGCTGCGTCTGGTTCCACAGGCCGGGGCACGCCGGCGTGATGCGCGCGTCGGGCGCGACACAGGTCATCTCCGCGAACACGAGACCGGCCCCACCCATGGCGCGCGCGCCCAGATGCACGAGATGGTAGTCCGCGGGCACGCCGTCGACGCACGAGTACTGCGCCATCGGCGACACCACCACCCGGTTCTTGAGCGTGACGCCGCGCACGGTGAACGGCGTGAGCATCGGCGGGATCGGCTGCCGCGAGCCGGCGCGCACGACGCCGGCGCGCTCGGCCACCCAATCCTCGTAGCGCTCGAGGTAGCGGCGGTCGCGCAGGCGCAGGTTCTCGTGGCTGATGCGCTGGCTGCGGGTCAGGAGCGAGTACGCGCACTGCTCCGGCGGCAGGTCGACGTAGCGCGCGACGTTCTCGAACCACTCGGTCGAGTTGCGCGCCGCGTTCTGGATGCGCAGCACTTCGACGCTGCGGATCGCCTCGTAGTCGCGCAGCGCGGCGGCGAGGTCGCCTCGCCGCGCGCCGATACAGCGCACAAGCTCGATCGCGTCCTCGAACGCGAGCTTGGTCCCCGATCCGATGGAGAAGTGCGCGGTGTGCGCGGCGTCGCCCATCAGGATTACCGGCACGCGCCCGTTGTGGTGCACCCAGCGCTTGCACACGACCCGGGGAAAGCGGATCCACTGCGCCGAGCCGCGCAGGTGCGCCGCGTTGGACATGAGGCGATGGCCGTCCAGGTACGGGGCGAACAGGCGCTCGCAGAAGGCGATCGACGCGTCCTTCTCCATCCGGTCGAGCCCGGCCGCCTGCCACACGGACTCCGGCGTCTCGACGATGAAGGTCGACGTGGTGTCGTCGAAGCGGTAGGCGTGCGCCTGGAACCAGCCGTGCTCCGTCTTCTCGAACGCGAACGTGAACGCCTCGAACAGCTTGTGCGTGCCGAGCCAGACGAAGCGGCACTTGCGCAGGTCGATGTCGGGCTCGTAGGTCGCGGCGTGCAGCGTACGGATGCGGCTGTTGAGGCCGTCGCTCGCAATGACGAGATCCGCGTCCGGGAAGTCGGCATCGCTTTGCACGTCGGTTTCGAACCGAAGCTCGACGCCGAGCGCCTCGCAGCGCGCCTGCAGGATGTTGAGCAGGCGCTTGCGGCCGATGCCGCAGAAGCCGTGGCCGCCGGAGCGCAGCTTGCGGCCTCGGATGTTGACCTCGATGTCGTCCCAGTGGTTGAACGCGTCGAGGATCTGGCGCGCGGTCTCGGGGTCGGCCTGCGACAGGTTGCCGAGCGTCTGGTCGGAGAACACCACCCCCCAGCCGAAGGTGTCGTACGGCCGGTTGCGCTCGACGACGGTGATCCGGTGCGCGGGGTCCTGTTGCTTCATGAGCAGCGCGAAATACAAGCCGGCAGGTCCCCCGCCGATGCAGACGATGTTCATGGCTAAATAGTTTACTTCTATACTATTTCGGCGCGCAAGCCCCGGAGCCGTACGCTATCCTTGACCCACCGCCACCGCCTCCAGGAGCTCGCGCCCATGCCCCGCTTGCTGTTCGCCCTGCTGCTCGCCGCTTACGCGATCGCCGCGCCGGCCCAGGACAAGCTCGTGTTCGCCACTGACTGGCTCGCGCAGGCCGAGCACGGCGGCTTCTACCAGGCGGTGGCGGAAGGCACGTACCGCAAGCGCGGGCTCGACGTCACGATCAGGATGGGCGGCCCGCAGGTCAACGGCATGCAATTGCTCGCCGCGGGGCAGATCGACGTCGCGATGGCCGACGGCCTGCAGGTGCTCTCCGCCGTCGAGCAGGGCGTGCCGCTGGTGGCGATCGCGGCGACCTTCCAGAAGAACCCCACGGTCATCATCGCGCACCCCGGGGTCAAGGCGCTGGCCGACCTCAAAGGCAAGCCGATCGCGATCGGCGCTGCCAGCAACACGACGTTCTGGCCCTGGCTGAAGCAGAAGTACGGCTTCACCGACGACCAGAAGCGTCCCTACGGGTTCTCGGTGACGCCGTTCCTCGCCGATCCCACGCTGTCGCAGCAGGGCTTCGTGACCTCGGAGCCGTTCTCGATCGAGAAGGCGGGAGTAACGCCGGTCGTGTTCCTGCTTGCCGACCTGGGCTATCCGCCGTACTCGGAAGTGCTGGTGGTGACGCGCGACACGCTGGCGAAGCGCCGCGACGCGCTCACGCGCTTCGTGCAGGCCTCCGCCGAAGGCTGGAAGAGCTACCTCACGGCACCGGCGCCCGGCAACGCGCTCATCGCCAAGGACAACCCGCAGATGAGCGGCGAGCTCATGGACTACGGCGTACGCAAGATGCGCGAGTACGCGATCGTGACCGGCGGCGACGCCGCGAAGGCGGGACTGCTCACGATGACCGACGCGCGCTGGCAGGCGACGGTCGACTTCATCCGCGGCGCGGGATTGGCCAAGGCGGGAACCGACTACACCACGGCGTGGACGACGGACATCGTGAGCCGCGTGCACGTCGTTCCCTAGCCAGGTGAGCGATTTCGTCGTCGCGGTCGAAGGCGCCGCGAAGACGTACCGCAACGGCACGCGGGCGCTGCTGCCGGTCGACCTCGCGGTCGGCGCCGGCGAGTTCGTCGCCGTGCTGGG
>JADLEZ010000604.1 GCA_020845855.1 Burkholderiales bacterium | reverse complement strand
TATCAATGCTGCGCTGGTGTACGCGTTGCCGACCCTCGCCGGGACGGCGAGGATGCCCGGTGACGGTTGTACGTGTGTTGTCGACACATCCACCGACGAGGAGGACAACAGCCATGTCTTGTGAGCGAGATGTCGAAGGACCGCGCACGTTCAGGACTTGCGTGACCTATACGCAGGACACGAAGGAGGTCGAGCGCCGCGAAAAGGAAGAGCTCGAGCATCTCTTTCACAAGGAATGCGAGTCGCCCTGCGTCCTCAAGATCGACCTGACCGCGACGAACAGCCGCATCCAGTGCCAGGCACTGAGCGGCGCGTACGGCACCTGGTTCGACGTCGAATACAAGGTGCGGTGCGTCAGGAGTCAGGGGTAGGTAGCGCGGGCGGCAGCATTGCCGCTCACGCTGCCTGGCCGCGCACGTGAAGGCATTCATCATCGCGGTGGCAGTGGCTGCGGCGGCGTCCTGCGCCAACGCGCAGCCTGCGGGGAGGGTGTTCCGCATCGCCATGGTCCACCCGACGATGGCGGTCGTCGATATGCGCGAGGCAGGCAGTGACCTTGGGATGGCCACGTTCTTCAGGGAGCTGCGCCGGCTTGGCTATGTCGAAGGCCAGAACCTCGTGGTGGAGCGCTTTTCCGGCGGCGGGCGGATCGAGCGCGATGCCCGGATCGTCCAGGATGCCGTTGCCGCCAAGCCGGACCTGATCGTCGCGGTTACAACGCGCATCCTCCTGACGCTGAAGGGAGCAACCTCGTCGATTCCCGTTGTGGGGGTAGGCGGCGATCCCGTCGCGCTCGGGCTGGTGGCGAATCTGGCCCGGCCTGGCGGCAACATCACGGGAGTCAGCGTCGATGCCGGCCTCGGCATCACGGCCAAGCGGCTCGAGATGCTGAAGCAGGCAGTCCCGGGCGCATCCCGCGTTGCGCTGGTCGTTCCCAGGCCCGTTTGGGAAGGCGCGACGCTGGCTCAATACATGACCGCGCTGCGGCGCGATGCCGAGCAGGCCGGCATCACGCTGGTCGGTGCTCCGGTTGGCAGTCCCGCCGACGAGGATGAGTACCGCCGGGTCTTCGCGGCATTGGGCGAAAAGTCCGTGCACGCGATGGTCATCGAGTCGTTCCCCGAGAACTTCACGCATCGCAAGCTCATCGTGGAGCTCGCTGCAGCGGCGCGCTTGCCCGCGATCTACCCCTATTCCGACGTCGTGCCGCTTGGCGGCTTGCTGGCCTATTCCCTTGACCCGACCGAGACCTCACGCCACCTCGCCGGCCAGGTCGATCGCATCCTCAAGGGCGCCAGGCCCGGCGACATTGCGTTCCATCAGCCGACCCGATTCACGCTCGCCATCAACCTGCGGACCGCGAAGGCACTGGGCCTTGCGCTCCCGCCGACGCTTCTCGTCCGCGCCGACGAGGTGATCGATTGATCAAGGAAAAGGGGACGTACCCCATTGCAGGGAAAAGGGGACGTACCCCATTACAAGGCGCGGAGCTTGTAATGGGGTACGTCCCCTTTTTCCTCAAGGCGCGGAGCTTGTAATGGGGTACGTCCCCTTTTTCCCGTCGTTTCTCGAGGTCATCGACGCGCAGCGCCAGCTCCTGGCCGCGGAGACGCTGCGCATCGACGCGGCGCGCGACGCGAAGCTGTCCATCGTCGACTTCGCGAAGTCGCTGGGCGGCGGCTGGAATCCGGAGAAGTTCGAGGTGTCGCGCCGGTAGCGTGAGGCGTGCCAGGCGCACGTGGCACGCCACTTGTGGGCGAGTCTGACCCCATTGTGAACCGGGACGCGCTCGGCACAGGCCCAGTTCTGCGCATGCTACCAAGGCCCCGCTCGCCTGTGCGAAGATTGGCAGGATGGTGACTCCCAGATCGCTCGCGGGGATGCTTGCGCCCGCGATTCTCGTGTCCACCGCCGCGCTGGCCGCCCCGGTGCAGCCGATCGTCGTGCAGGGGCTCGAATGCCGCGCCGACGACGGCGCCTGGCGCCTCGATGCGACCCGCGCGACGGCGCAGTACACGGCCACCGTGCCGCGCAAGCGCGAGGTCGTGTTCCGCGGGAGCCTCCAAGCCCTGTCCGCGCCCACCGCGATCGTCTGGCGCGGCGACTCGACCCACCTGCCCAAGGACACGCTCGTGCTCATCGCGCGCGACGAGGCGTGCAGGAAGCCGGCGCCCGGCGGCCATCGCGCGCTGCTGTCGATTCGCGCCGGCGAGGCCTCGACCGCCTGCTGCCTCGTGCGCGCGGGCTTCGACGCACGGGTGGCCCCTGTTTGGAGCGCTGCGGGCAAGGCTGGCGACGATTGGACCCGCGCGCTGCCCGACCTGTTGCCCGCGATCAACGCCTGCGCGCGCGATCCGAAGGTCATCGCCGTCGCGTCGGCCGCCGCGAGCGGCGGCACCGCCCGCGTGCGGATGGTCCAAGCCGCCGGCAATGCAGTCGAGTGCACGGTGGACGCGAGCGGCCGCGGCACGCCCACCCTGCTGCCTTCGAGCGCACCCGCCTCCGGCAATCCACTGTTCTTCCCGCCGCGCGAGCCGCCGCCGATCGTTGCCTGCGGACGCCTGGAGCGCGTGCTGCCGCCGCGCGGCGCGCTCGCGGGTTACCTGCACTACGACCCATGCTGAGATGGCTCGCGGCAGCGCTGGCGGCGATGCTCGCAACCGCGCAGGCGCAGGTCGCACCCAGCGCTGCCGAGCGCGCCGCGTACACGGGCTTGTTCGCGGCCGCGGCAGCGGGCGATGTCGCGGCCATCCCGAAGCTCGTGGCCGGCGGCGCCAGCGTCCACGCCAAGGACCGCAACGGGCGTACGCCGCTCATCGTCGCGGCGTTCGGCAAGCAGCGCGACGCGATGCGCGCGCTGGTGGCCGCTGGCGCCGACCCCAACGTACTCGACAACGACCGCTACGACATGGTCACGATTGCCGCGGTCGCCGACGACGTACCCACGCTGCAGGCCGCGCTCGCGCTCGGCAACCGCGCGACCAACGTCACCAGCCGCTACGACGGGACCGCGCTCATCGCCGCGGCGCACCTCGGGCACGTCGAGGTTGTGCGCGTGCTGATCAAGGCCGGCGCGCCGCTCGACCACGTCAACAACCTGGGCTGGACCGCGCTCATCGAGTCGATCGTGCTGGGCGACGGCGGTACGCGCCACACTGCCACGCTCGCCGCACTGG
>JADLEZ010000603.1 GCA_020845855.1 Burkholderiales bacterium | reverse complement strand
GCGCAGATGGTCGAGCGACGCGTGGCGTACCTCACCGACTATCAGGACGCGGCGTACGCGAAGCGCTACCGCGATCTCGTCGCCAAGGTCAAGGACACCGAGGCGCGCGTCGTGCCCGGCATCGGCGAGCTCGCCGAGGCGGTGGCGCGCCATTACTTCAAGCTGCTCGCGATCAAGGACGAGTACGAGGTTGCGCGGCTGTACACCGAGACCGATTTCGAGAAGCGCGTCGCGGCCACGTTCGAGGGCGACTACAAGCTCACCTTCAACCTGGCCCCGCCCGTCTTCAACAAGCCCGATCCGCGTACCGGCGTGCCGAGGAAGAGCGTCTACGGTCCGTGGGTGATGAAGGCGTTCCGCGTGCTCGCGAAGATGCGCAAGCACCGCGGCGGCGCGCTCGACGTCTTCGGCCGCACGGAAGAGCGCAAGATGGAGCGGCAGCTCGTCAAGGACTACGAGGCGCTGGTCGACGAGATCTTGGCCAAGCTCACGCCCGCCAATCACGCGGCGGCGGTGGAGTTGGCCTCGATCCCCGAGCACATCCGCGGCTACGGGCACGTGAAGGAAGCGCACGTCAAGACCGCGAAGACGCGCGAGGCGGCGCTCTTGGCCGCATTCCGCACGCCGGCGCCGGCGGCCAAGCCGGAGACGGTGAAGGTCGTGGTGTAGTTTAGCGGCTAGCGGTTGGGGCGACCGGGAGACGAGCCCTACACCATTCGTCCTGTGTCATCCCGAGGCGCATGCGCCGAGGGATCTGCTGGTACGAACTGCGGATCCCTCGCTACGCTCGGGATGACACGGAAGGGCTAGCGCTTCGCGAGCAATGCGCGGGCCACGCGCGAATTCGTGGGCCGGCCGAGCGCCGCGCAGATGAACTCGCCGGCGTCGACCACACGATCGAGGTCGACGCCGGTTTCGATACCGAGGCCGTGCAGCAGGTACACGACGTCCTCGGTCGCCACGTTGCCGGTGGCGCCCTTGGCATACGGGCACCCGCCCAGGCCCGCGACCGAGCTGTCGAACGTCGCCACGCCGAATTGCAGCGACGCATAGATGTTGGCGAGCGCCTGCCCGTAGGTGTCGTGGAAGTGCCCGGCGAGATGCGCCACGGCTACTTGCGTCGCGACCGCTTCCAGCATCGCCATCGTGCGGCCCGGTGTGCCCGCGCCGATGGTGTCGCCTAGCGAAATCTCGTAACACCCCATCCCATACAACGCGCGTGCTACGCCCGCGACCGCTGCTGGCGCTATCTCGCCTTCGTACGGGCACGCGAGCACGCACGATATGTAGCCACGCACCTTCACGCCGGCGGCCTTCGCAGCTTCCACGACCGGACGAAACCGCTCGAGGCTCTGCGCGATGGACGCGTTGATGTTCTCTTGCGAGAAGGTTTCCGAAGCCGCGCCGAACACGGCGACTTCCCGCGCGCCGGCGGCAAGCGCTGCTTCGAGGCCTTTCATGTTTGGGACGAGCACCGGGTAGGCCACGCCCGGCTTGCGGTTGATGCGCGCCATCACTTGCGCGCCGTCGGCCATCTGCGGCACCCACTTGGCAGACACGAACGACGCGGCCTCGATGGCGGGCAGGCCGGCGTCGGCGAGGCGGTCGATGAGCGCGACCTTGACGTCGGTCGCGATCGCCTGCTTTTCGTTCTGCAGCCCGTCGCGCGGGCCGACTTCGACGATGCGCACGCGACGCGGCAACGTCATGGAACGACCCCCACGCTCGCTTTGCTCGCTGCCCCCTGAGGGGGTGCAGTTCGCGCTCGGGAGCGGCCCTTCGCGCTCACGGCTTGCGCTCGAAATCGACCAGCTCCGCGCCTTCGGTGACCTGCTCGCCCACGGCGAAGCGAAACGCCTTGAGCTTGCCAGGGGCGGGGGCGGTGATGGTGTGCTCCATCTTCATCGCTTCGAGGATCAGCAGCGGCGCACCCTTCGCTACGTCCGTCCCGGGCTGCGCGAGCCACGCGATCACCTTGCCGGGCATCGGTGCGGCGAGCCCGCCTTCCGCGCCCTGCCCTTCGCCGCCGTGGTGCAGTGGATCGACGCGCGCGAGCTGATAGCTGCGGCCATCGAGGAACACGTGGCGCTTTTCGCCGGCGACGATCACGCTCGCGGTCAGGCGCAGGCCCGCGAGCTCGACGCGCAGCGTGCCGTTGGGCCCGAGCTCGCCCTGCGCGGGGACTTCGATGTCGTCGAGGCGCAAGCGATACGCACCTTCAGCGTAGCCGACGATCACCGTGCGCTCGACGTCACCGTGGCGGAACACGAGCCGCCGCTCCGCGTGCGAGTTCAACCGCCAGCCGTCCTGCAGGCGCCACGGCGAGTACGGATCCCCTCCGTCCGTGCGCCGCGCTTGCGCGTCCTCGCGCAGGAGCGTCGCCAGCGCCGCGATGAGCCACGCCTGGTCCGGCGCGTCGCGCTGTTCCGGGAACAGGAACTCGCGCTCGCGCTCGATGAGGCCGGTGTCGAGGTCGGCTTGCGCGAACGCGGGGCACGCGACCAGGCGCGCCAGGAACTCGACATTGTTCGCCACCCCGACGATGCGGTACTGCGCGAGCGCCTGCAGCATGCGCGCCAGCGCCAGATCCCGCGTCGTGTCCCACACGATGAGCTTGGCGATCATCGGATCGTAGTACGGGGTGATCTCGTCGCCCTGCTCCACCCCCGTGTCCACGCGCACGTGCACCGACTCCGGCGGCGGCGCCAGGTGCACGAGCGTGCCGGTCGACGGCAGGAAGCCGCGGTCGGGGTCTTCCGCGTAGATGCGAGCCTCGATCGCGTGGCCGCGGATCGCGAGCTGTCCCTGGGTGAGCGGCAGCGGCTCGCCGGCAGCCACGCGCAGCTGCCATTCGACCAGATCCTGCCCGGTGATCATCTCGGTGACCGGATGCTCGACCTGCAGCCGGGTGTTCATCTCCATGAAGTAGAAGCGGCCGTCCTGGCCGGCGATGAACTCGACGGTGCCGGCGCCGACGTAACCCACCGCGCGCGCCGCCGCCACCGCGGCCTCGCCCATGTCGCGCCGGCGCGTCTCCGTCATCCCGGGCGCGGGCGCCTCCTCGATCACCTTCTGGTAGCGTCGCTG
>JADLEZ010000602.1 GCA_020845855.1 Burkholderiales bacterium | reverse complement strand
TTCGGTCTTGCGCATGGCTAGGACGGAAATAGGGTACGTCCCCATTTCCCTCGCGCCCCGTCCCCATTTCCCTCGCGGCGCGAGGTTGCTACCTATGTCTTACGTACGGACCGTAACTCATGTCTGCGGTCCGGACAGGCCGAGAATGGCGAGCCCGACAGGATTCGAACCTGTGACCCTTGGCTTCGGAAACCAATACTCTATCCAACTGAGCTACGGGCGCGTAACCGGTAATTGTATCGTCTGCGAACCTGCTTCGTCCAATGACACGGGCGCAACGGTATAATCATGGGTTGCGTCCGGTGAGCCGTCCCCAATCCCCGCCCTGAAAAGAACATGGAAGAGCACTCGACACCGATCAAGTCCCCGAAGCAGCTCGTCATCGTCGTGGTGCTCGCGTTCGTGGTCCCGATCACGTTCGCCGTGCTCATTTCGCAACTCGTGACCAGCGGCGAGACGGGCGTGCGCGACAACGCCGACGCGGTGCTGGCGCGCATCCAGCCGGTGGGCACGGTCGTGCTGGGCGAGCCCGCGGGACCGAAGGGCATGCTGACCGGCGAGCAGGTGTACAACCAGGTGTGCAAGACCTGCCACGAGACGGGCCTGGCGGGCGCGCCCAAGATCGGCGACAAGGCCGCATGGGCGAGCATCATCGCGCAAGGCGCGAACACCACGTTCGACCATGCGATCAAGGGCACCGCGAAGGGGATGCCCCCGAAGGGCGGCAACGCCGACCTCACCGACGACGAAGTCAAGCGCGCGGTCGCGTTCATGGCGGGCAAGGCGGGCGCCAACTGGCCCGCGCCGGCGGTGCAGGCCGTGGCCGCGGCCCCCGCTGCGGCTGCCCCTGCCCCCGCCGCGCCCGCGTCCGCTGCCGCCGCGCCCACTGCCGTCGCTGCCGCGGCCCCTGCCGCCGCGGCCCCCGCGGGCACGGGCAAGAAGGTCTACGACGCCGGTTGCGTCGCCTGCCACGGCGCGGGCCTCATCGGCGCCCCCAAGTTCGGCGACAAGGCCGCGTGGGCGCCGCGCATCAAGACGGGCATGGACACCCTGTACAACGCCGCGCTCAAGGGCCTGGGCGCCATGCCGCCCAAGGGCGGCAACACGGCGCTGTCGGACGCGGACGTGAAAGCCGCGGTCGACTTCATGGTCGCGGCAGCGAAATAGGCCGGGTTCAGCGCAGCATCGCCTTGAGATTCGACAGCCGCGCGTTACCGGCGGCTTTCTCGTCGGCAGCCTCTTCCGCCGTACGCGGCGCGTCGGCGTAACGCAGATCCTCCTGCGCGAGCTCTTCGATGAAGCGCGACGGCTGCCCGCTAACCCGATCTCCGGCGCGCTTCCGGTTTCGGCACCACGACAGGTGCAGCGACTGCCGCGCGCGGGTGAGGGCGACGTACATGAGCCGCCGCTCCTCCTCGACATTGTCCGCATCGACCGCCTCGCGATGCGGCAGGATGCCCTCCTCCAGCCCGACGATGAACACGTGCGGAAACTCGAGTCCCTTCGCGGCGTGGATCGTGGACAGGCGCACCGCATCCGCGCCTTCGCCATCGCGATTCTCGAGCATCGTAATGAGCGCGATAGTCTGCGTAAGCTCGAGGAGCGTGCGGTGGTCGGTCTCGCCTTTGCGCGCGAGCCAGCCGACGAAGTCGCGCACGCTCTTCGTGCGCGCGATGACGTCGCGCTTGTCTAGCGTGTCGGCGAGCCAGGCTTCATAGCCGGTCTTCGCGAGGAGCTCGCTCAGCAGGCGCCCGGCGGGCTCGCGCGGCGCGCGGTAGCGCAGGTCGTTGATCAGCGTGCAGAACGCAGCGAGCGCTTCCTTCTGCCGTGCGGGCACGGCGAGCTCCGGCTGATGCGCGGCGGCGAACAGGCTCTCATGGCGGCGCGCGCCGATGTCGGCGAGGCGGGCGAGTGTCGCCTGCCCGATGCCGCGCCGCGGCGCGCCGACCGCGCGCAGGAACGCAGGATCGTCGTCGTCGTTGGCGACGAGGCGCAAGTACGCCACGATGTCCTTGATCTCGGTGCGCTCGAAGAGCGACTGCCCGCCGGAGATGTCGTAGGGAATGCCCTTGGCGCGCAGCGCGGTCTCGAACACCTGCGCCTGGTGATTGCCGCGATAGAGGACGGCGAAGTCGGAATACTTCGCGCGGCGCTCGAACTTCATGCCCGCGATGCGGTCGAGCACCATCTCCGCTTCGGCTTCGTCGTCGGCCGCGGGTGCGACGCGAATCGTGTCGCCAAGCCCCAGGTCGCTCCACAATCGCTTATCGAAGAGCTTGGGATTGTGGCCGATGAGCGCGTTGGCCGAGCGCAGCACGCGCACCGGCGAGCGGTAGTTCTGCTCGAGCTTCACCACTTTGAGATCCGGATAGTCGCGCGGCAGCGCGGCCAAATTCTCGATCGTGGCGCCCCGCCAGCCGTAGATCGACTGGTCGTCGTCGCCCACCGCGGTAAACGGAGTGCGCTCGCCGACCAGCGCGCGCAGCAGACGGTACTGCGCGGGGTTGGTGTCCTGGTATTCGTCGATCAGAACGTGCGCGCAGCGCGCGCGCCAGCGCGCGGCGGCTTGCGCATCGGCCTCGAGCAGGCGCAGCGGCCGTACGATGAGGTCGTCGAAGTCGACGGCGCGGTAGGCGGCGAGCGCCTCGTCGTAGTTGCAGTACGCGCGCGCCGCGGCAAGCTCGTCGTCGTTTTGCGCGGCGGCCAGCGCGGCCAGTGGCGTCACCAGCGCGTTCTTCCATGCGCTGATCTTCCATTGCGCCGCGCGGGCGCGCCCGCGGTCGGACGTCGCGACCAGCTCGGCCACGAGGCTTTCGAGGTCGGCCGGATCGAAGATCGAGAATCCGGCTCGCATGCCCGCCGCCTTGCCTTCCGCGCGCAACAGCGACAGCCCCAGCGAGTGGAACGTCGATATGTTCACCTGCTTCGCCGCCTCCCCCTTGCCCTGCGTCGCGAGCAGCGACTGCGCGCGCTCGCGCATCTCGCGCGCGGCCTTGTTGGTGAACGTGATGGCGTGGAGATGCGAAGGGTCCAATCCCTTGGCGACGAGGTGCGCGACCTTGGCGGTGATGACGCGCGTCTTGCCGCTGCCGGCGCCGGCGAGCACCAGCAGCGGGCCGTCGCAGTAGCGCACGGCCTCGCGCTGCGGAGCGTTGAGGGGGAAGGACAACGGGACAGGTTTCGCGGCTTTCGACCGGATTTTAGCAGCCGGCAACGGCCTCGCCGGTCACGCTCAGGCATAGCCGACAGCAGGTGTCGGCGTTTTTTACAAATCCCGTACTATACACCCCGTAGATTGCTACTATTGTGATTAAGTTATTGATTTATCTAGATATGAAATATGACAAACGCATGGCACGCGCGTTGCTTCTCAGGCGGCGTTAGGGCATGGCCCAGGGGAGTCCATCTTGTCGAATCCGATCACCAAGCTTCGTGGTTTCAGCCTCGCGCTCGTGCTTGCCGCCTTGTGCTCAGCGCCGTCGACGCACGCCGACACGCTCGGCACCTCGGGCTATGCCGCAGGGTCGCAGTCGTTCAACCTCAGCATGGGCGGCTCGCCGTCGGCCGGCGGGTTCGCCGGGACCTGGAATGCCGCGTCCATCGTGTTCTGGTGCATCGAGCTCGACCAGTTTTTCAACCCGGGCGACAGCTACACCGACTACACCGCGTCGATCCCGGACAACGCGATCTTCACGATGCTGGGGCAACTGTTTACCGAGGTCGGCAACGCCGCGACCAGCAGCGCGTCCAATTCGGCCGCGTTCCAGCTCGCGATCTGGGAGATCGTGTACGACGGCGACCTCTCCCTGAGCGCGGGCACCTTCCAGGTGACGAGCGGGAATATGACCACGAGAAACCAGGCGCAATCCTGGCTCGATCATCTCGGTGACTTCACCGACAACTACAACATCGTCCTGCTCCACAGTGCATCGCGGCAGGACTTCATTACGTTCGGTGAACCGTTCACCCACTTGCGCGTGCCGGAGCCGGGCTCGCTGGCCCTCCTCGGCATCGCGCTGCTCGGGATGTTGGGCGTGACCCGCCGGCGCCGAACGGCGTAGCCTCACCACACACGTTACCCCGGGGCCCGCGCAAGCGGGCCTCGGCGCTTCAGCGGCCGGCCATGCGGCGCACCAGGAGCGCGGACATTTCGTACACGGCCTCGTAACTCGCCGACAACCCCGCCATGCTGGGAAGCCAGTCGGTGAGATCGCCGACCTCGCGCGACGAGATCCCGGTGGCCGCCGGAATGGCGTCGATCCCGTGGTCGGCGAATTCGGCCAGCGCGCGCGTCATGTCTACGCCGTGGGCCACGAGCACGATGCGGGAGACACCGGCGCCGCGCAGGATCTGCGCCGAGTAGCGCGCGTTCTCCGCGGTCGTGCGCGAGCGCTCCTCGGTCCAGCGCACCGGCACGCGGAATTCGCTTTCGAGCGCCTCGCGCATGAGCTTGCCTTCGGCCTCGCCGCCGTACACGGAGCCGCCCGACACCAGCACGGGCAGCCCCGTCAACCGCGCAAGCCGGGCGCCGTAGCGGACGCGCTCGAGCGTACGCCGCGAAAGCGTATCGCCGCCGTATTCGGCAGCCTCGCGCCGCGTGCCGCTGCCGAGCACCACCAGCGCCTGCGCCGATTGCGCCTGCGCAAGGTCGACCGGCGCGTAGGCCGGCAGACCCGACGCAAGGACCTGCGCCACTTTCGGGACGCTGAGCAGGAGCAGCCCCACGACGCCAAGCACCGCGAGCAGGCGCCCGAGCCGCGGGCGCCGCCGAATCAGCATGAGCCCGAGCAGCGCAAGCAGCAACGGCCCGGCGGGCGGCAGTGCGAGCGCCTTCAGGACCGCCTTCGCCCAGATGGGATCCACCGCGGCGCAATCGGCAACGAAGGTGTCAGCGCGCCTTCTGCAACAGCTCGGTCACGTACTTCGAGGGCACGGCGTACGCGATGCCGCTCGGCTGGGTGAGCGCTGCCTCCCGAGTCCCCTTGACGAGCACCATGTTGACGATGCCGAGGACATCGCCGGTAAGCGGATCGTAGATCGGGCTGCCGCTGTTGCCGGGATACGCGGTCGCGTCGAGCTGGAAGATGCTGAACGAGCCTTGCGACAGGCGCCGCACCACCTTGGCATCGAGATCCCCCGAACGCCCCTGCGGAATGGCGATCGGCGCGATGGCCGCGATCATGCCGCGATGGGTGGCGGCGAACGGGCCCAGCGCGGCGCCGATGGGAAAGCCGGTCAAGAGTATCTCCTGCCCCTCCTTCGCCCGCTCGGAGTCGCCGATGCGCAGCGCCGGCAGCGGCGCGCCGCCCACCTTGAGCAGCGCGAGATCGGTGCCAGGGTCCATGGCCACCACGCGCGCCTCGCGGAACGTGCCGCTCGCGCTGCCAGGCTGGGGGATCAGGATGCCGACCTGCTCCATCCGGCTGGGATCGAGCGTGCCCGGCACCACGTGCGCGTTGGTGACGACGAGCGTGCCGTCGTCGACCACGAATCCCGTGCCGCGGAAGGAGAACTGCGGCGAGCGCGTGCGCTCGAACGAGCCGACCGCGACGATGGAGCGCTTGACCCGCTCGATCACCGCCGTCGCATCCTCGGCGTGACTCGGCACCGGCGCCGCGAAGGCCAGCGCGAGCAGCCACGCGACGACGTCAACGCGCGCGCGCATGGTCGGCAGCCACGACCGGCGACGGGTCGGCGATCCGCGCATCGTAGGGGTGGCGATCCTGGGGATACAGCCGCTGAATGCGTTGCACATAGTCGCGCGTCTCCGCGTAGGGTGGGATGCCGCGGTAGCGGTCGACGGCCTTCTCGCCCGCGTTGTACGCCGCGGCCGCGAGCGGGACCTGGCCGCGGTAGTAGGCGAGGAGCCAGCGCAAGTACGAAAGGCCGCCGCGGACGTTGTCCTTGATGTCGTAGGTGTCCTTTACGTTGAACCGGGCGGCGGTTTCCGGGATGAGCTGCATGAGTCCCTGCGCGTTCTTGTCCGAGCGCGCCAGCGCGTCGAAGTTGGATTCCACGGCGATCACCGCGAGCGCAAGGCGCGGATTCACTTCGTAGCGGGACGCGAGCTCGCGCACCACCACCGCGATCTTTCGCGTCCACAGCGGAAGGTCGTCGAACGGATCGTCTACCGTGATCGCGAACTCAGCCGACTCCGGGATGCCCGTGACCGCGTCGATCCTGCGCATGCACCCGGGCAGCGGAGCCTTGTCCGCACCGACGAAGGCGAGCGCGCGCCGGGCGTCCGCGTGTCCGGCTTCCGCGGCGAGCGCGAACAGCGCGGAGGCGACCATGTCGTCGCGCGCGATGCCGCGTCCGTTCGCGTCCATCCAGCCCAGACTATAGGCCGCCTCGGCGTCGCCGTCGCGCGCAGCTTCGCAATACAACCGGGCCGCCCGGAGCTGATCCTTGGCCACCCCCTCGCCGTACTCGAGCGCGCGTGCCTGCGTCACCCGCGGATTTTCCGATTCGGCGAGCGCCTGCCCCCAGGTGTTGCACGCTCCCAGGAAGGCGAGCGCTGCGACGCCGAGCGTGACGCCACGGCTAAGCGGCGCCTCGGGCATCGGACATGCGCGCTGCATTGGAGGCGGACGTCGTTTCGTACCACGGCAGGGCTTCGCGCAGGCCGTTGCGGACGTCGTACATGGGTTCGTATCCCAACAGCCGGCGCGCCTTGGCGATGTCGGCCTGCGAGTGCCGGATGTCGCCCACGCGGGGCTCGCCGTGCACCGGCGACGGTACGGCGAGTCCCGGATGACGCTCCTGCACGAGCTCGCGCAGCAGCGCGACGAGCTCGTTGAGCGACGTGCGCCCGCCAAC
>JADLEZ010000601.1 GCA_020845855.1 Burkholderiales bacterium | reverse complement strand
GTGATACTTCAAGTCCCGTCCGGCCGAGCTTACGTCTTAGCATGGTGTCACTCCTCGCCGCGTCGCCTCGCGTCGGCACTCATCTCGATTCCCAGACGTGAGCAATGGACCTTCCCGTGTTCGCAAGGCCAGCGACGTTCCGGCACATGCGCAGAAGGCGCTCGCTCGTATCGATGCTGAGCACCGTGCTGGCCTGCGCCATGAACTTGGCGTCGAGCTCCGCATCGGTCATGGGCCGTGCACTACTGCCACGTGCATGTGGAACGTGGGACCGCAGGACCTGGCCGTCCGCCAGCGTGACCTCCGCAATCGCTTCGTCACGGCCGAGCGCGGGGTCCGCGTTGGCGGTGATCAGACCTCGCCCTGCCCGGCGACGTCGTTGTGATCGAGGGCCTCACCGGCGTGTCCAACATGGGCGGCCAGTCGGCCTCCCTCGCCCACCGCGCCGGGTGCAGCGGCGCGGTCATCGACGGGTCGTACCGCGACCCGCAAGCAGCGCGGGCGCTGGGCTTTCCCATCTGGGCGCGCGGCGTCACGCCCATGACCGGCAAATGGCGGCTGCAGACCGTGGCCATCAACGGCCGGGTGCGCATTGCCGACGTGAGTGTGGATGCCGGCGATCTCGTGCTCGCGGACGAGGCGGGGATCGTGTTCGTGCCCTTCGGTGAGGTCGATGCCGTGCTCGCCCACGCGTTGCGCATCGATGCCGGCGACCGGCGGCAGCGCGCGGACATTGCGTCCGGAATCGACCTCGAGGAACTCGCGCGCACCCGGTACAAGTAGCGCACGCGCCGGATCCACGCTGGTGCAAAGCACGCCGCGTTTGGCCCTCGACGGTGGGCGCCGTGATCGGCGCCTGACCGTGCAGGCCGCAAACGCCTGCAAACGACCGCTATGCCACGGCCGGTTGCTATTCATACGGTGCGAACTGCTCGGTGCGCCAGGCAAGCGCGGCGGCCAGGCCTTGCTCGCGACGCAGTGTCGCGAAGGTGCGGGCCTCCTCGGAGCCGATCGAATCCATCAGCGCGCAGGCCTCGGCGCCATACGCAATGGCGCCGCGCAGCCCCATCGTCTCGAACGCATGATTGATCGCCTTCTTGTTCCACTGCAGGCATTCGAGCGCGACCCGCGACATTCGCCTGGCGATCTTCGTGACCCCGGCGACGAGTTCGGCCTTCGGGAACACCTGGTCGACCAGCCCGAGACGGAAGGCTTCGGCGGCATCGATCCGGTCGCCGGTGTAGATCAGTGCTCGCGACCGCTGGCCGAGCAACCACGGCATGATCATCGTCGCGATGCCGTTCGAGAAGCGCGCCTCGAGCGCCGCGAAGGAGGAATCGTCGGAGCAGTAGCGGGCGTCACAGCACATCGCGAGCTCGAGCGCGCCGGCGAAGCAGAACCCGTCGATCATCGCGAGGGTCGGCTTGCTGCAGTCCCAGACCGAGTATGTGAAGCGGATGTCCTTCTGCATCCGCGCCCGCCACTGGGCGGTCGTCCGTGGTGGCAGGTGTGCCGACTCCTTGATGTCGTAGCCGGATGAAAAGGCCTTGCCGCCGGCACCGGTGAGCACGACAACGCGGACCTCGGGATCGGCGTCGGCCTCGGCCACCGCCGCCATGATCTCGTCGACAAGCGCCTGGCTTAGCGCATTCTGCTGCTTCGGCCGGTTCAGCGTGATCGTGGCGACGCGGTCCTCGACCGCATAGAGCAGGAATTCGTAGGTCATCTCGAAGACTCCGATATCGCGCGTCCGGGGCGGACGCGCTCGCATCAATGGGGCTCGACCAGGATATCGACCCCGACCGCCCCACGACGGCCGACGATGAGGGGGTTGATTTCCATCGCAGCGACGGTATTGCGCAGTGCATGGCCGAGGGCGGAGAACGCGACGATCGCATCGATCGCCGCCTCCAGGTCCCAAGGGCCGCGGCCGCGCACACCGCCCAACAGGCGTGCGGCCGCGGTTTCCGCCAACATCGCCCGTGCCGTGTCGCGACCGACCGGACCGAGGCGGATGCTGGCCTGGTTGCCGATCTCAACCAGCACGCCTCCCGGACCGACGACGATGAAGCTGCCAAAGCCAGGCTCGTTGCGGATGCCGAGGATCAGTTCGACGCCGTCCGGCGCCATCGGCTGGACGACAATCTCGCCAGCGTCGCTGCCCGCGGCGGAGCTCCCGTTGTCAGCCGCTGGGGCCGAGTGCGCATCGAGCACGCGCCGCAGCCGCGTCCAAGCCATGCGGATCGCGTCGGCATCGACGAGATCGAGCGCGACGAGGCCGAGATCGCTCTTATGCGGAAGGTGCTGCGCGATCCCTTTCAGGACGACCGCGCCGCCCAGGCGGGCCGCGATCGCGACCGCCTCATCGGCATCGGCGGCGACGGCGGCCTCGGTCATCGGCAGACCGGCCGAGCGGAGCTCGGCGAAGCGTTCCGGTTCGCTGCCGGCGGCGATCCACGCGATGTCGGCGGACACGGCCGGTGGCAGCACCGGTTCCTGCGTCGGCGCCAGGAGATGGCGGACAGCCGCCAGCGCTGGCCGCATCCCGGACAGGTAGGGAATGCCGGCTCGCTCCAGGATGGCGCGAATGTCGGGATTGACCCCGGAGCCGGACGTGTTGTTCAGGAAGAGCATCCGCTTGTCGGCGCCGGCGCGGCGCGCCGCAACGCACGCCTCGGCCATCACGCGGCCGTAACCGACGTCCGCGCCACCACGGCCCGGCGCATCGAGCGAAAAGCCGACGACATCGATCGCCGAATCGGCGAGCAGCGCGTCAAGGATGATCCGGAAACGATCGCCGTTGAAGCCAAGCCCCCAGGCGTCGACGGGGTTCGCGATCGACGAATGGTCGGGAAACGCGGGTCGCATCGCCGCCAGCGTCGCCGGCGCGATCGGCGGCAGCGCCAGACCGAGCTCACTCGACAAGTCCGCAATCAGCGCCGCCTCGCCGCCGGATAGCGTGACCAGTGCGGTCGTGCCGGCGGGCCGGGGGGTCGGGTAGCTACGCAACAGCGTCGCCGTCTCGAGCATCTCGTCGAGATCGCGGACCCGGATCACGCCATGGGTCCGGAACCATGCGTCGTAGAGCCGGTCCTCGCCGGCCAGGCTGCCGGTGTGGGCCTGGACCAGTTGCCGGCCCTGTGCGCTGGCGCCGAGCTTGAGCACGACGATCCTCTTGCCGCGCTGCACGGCCTCGTCGGCGGCAAGCGCGAAGCGCTGTGGATCGCGGATTGTCTCGAGGAATATCAGCACGATGTCGACCCGGTCGTCGGCGATGACGTGCTCGAGGTAGTCCGCCACCGTCGTGTTGGCCTCGTTGCCGGCGGTGATCATGTAGGCCAGCCCGAGATCGCGCTCGTCCTCGCCGAGGATCAGCGCGATCGAACCGCTCTGCGAGATCACTGCGATCGAGCCCGGCTCGAGCGCGCGCATGTCGCGCGGCGACCAGAGCGCGACTCGGTCGTGGACGTTGACGAAGCCGATGTTGTTCGGCCCGCAGAGCGCGATTTTGTGGTGGGCCGCCTCCGCTTCGAGGCGCCGCTGCAGCGCGATGCCGGCGTCGCCACCGTCTGCATAGCCATTGGCGTTGACAACCGCCGCGCCGATGCCGGCCCGCCCCGCCTCGTCAACGAGGTCGGGTCCGGCCGCCGCCGGCACTGCGATGAAGGCGGCATCGACCGCCTCCGGCAGGGCCGAAAGCGACGGATAGCAGTCGAGTTCGCCGAGGCGCTCGTAGCGCGGGTTGACCGGGTAGACCGGCCCCGGGAAACCGATCCGCTTCAGGTTGGCGAGGACACGGGTTCCGATCGCGTCGGGCCGCTCGGATGCCCCGACCACGGCGATCGAGCGCGGCGACAGCAACTTGGTCAACGACGGCATGCCGCGGCCCTCAGGGCTTGTCCCCGCCGACCAGCGGCGCGACCGAGCGCCAAGCCTCGAGCTCCGTCGCGACCATCGCGGCCAAGTCGGCGGGCGAGCCGCCGCCCGCGCTCAAGCCGCGCGTGGCCAGGGCCTCGGTAATCTCCGGCGAGGCAAGCGCCTTGCGCAGCGCTGCGTTGAGCCGGTCGATCACGGCGGCCGGCGTCTTCGCCGGCGCGAACAACGCTTGCCAGCTCGAGACCTGCATCGCGGGCAGGCCCGCCTCCGCGGTGGTTGGCACGCTCGGCAGGGTCGTCAGCCGCTGCGGGCTGGCGACCGCAATCGCCTTCAGCTGGCCGGCTTGCAGCAGCTTCATCGTCGAGGCCGGTACGTCGAACTCGAACTGCACCCGGCCGCTGATGAGGTCCGGCACGGCCTGGGCGCCACCCTTGTACGGCACGTGGGTCGAATCGATGCCGGTCAGCTGCTTGAACCGCTCGCCGGCCAGGTGGTTGATCGAGTTCGTGCCATAGGAGGCATAGCTCGTGTCGCGCGGATGGGCCTTCGCATAGGCTACGAGTTCGGCGAGCGTGTTCGGCGGGAAGTGGTTCGACGCCACCAGGATGAACGGCGAGCGCACCGCGAGCGCGATCGGCGCGAGATCCTTCTGCGGATCGTAGGCGACCTTCGACACCGCGGGCGCCACGGTGATCTCCGAGACGGCTGCATAGAGCAGCGTGTAACCGTCCGGCTCCGACTGCATCACGGCCGCGACGCCAAGTGCACCGCTGGCCCCGGGCCGGTTGTCGACGACGATCGACTGGCCAAGCTCTTTCGCCATCAGTGGCGCGATCAGGCGGGCCATCGTATCGGCCGGGCCGCCTGCCGCGTAGCCGACGATGAAACGCAACGGCCGGTTCGGCCAGGCCGACGAGTCGACCTGGGCCTGAGCGAATGGCGGCAACGCGACGGTGGCGAGGATGATAGCCAGCGCCACGAGCCCGCGTGCCCGGCGGAATCGGGCGACGAACCAGCCGGCAAGTCCAGTGCTTGCCTGGTCGGTGCCCGCATCGGCGGGGGTGTCCGGCCCGGTTCCAGCGGATGAATGACGAATTGGAACGGCTCGAAGATTGTTCATCGGTTTTCCCGTGGGTTAAGGCTGCAGTTACAGGACACTAAATGCGAAGCAGTTGCACGCGATTCATCAATCCAGCGAGACGCGCAAGAATCTCGCACCCTCGCACGACTGCCGAAAGCGGCGATGCGCCGTATTACAGCTCGATAGCCCAGCCGAAGCATGTAGCGTTGCGCCAGGCCGCGGCCGGCCCGAACTGCTTCGTGCTACCTTCGCCCGCTTCGCCCCGCGTGTCGGATTTACTATTGCGTCGGCGAAGCACCCACGCATGCGCAAAATTGGGAAGCGACCATGGCAGAGACGTTCAAGATCGGGACGCGTGCAAGCGTCATGGCGGTACGTCAGACCGACGCGATCATCCAGGCGTTGGAGAAGCGATTCCCCGAGCACCGGTTCGAGATGGTCACGCGGCCCGCGGTGGCCGATCGCGATCTGAAGAGCCGGCTGAGCGCGATGGGCGGCAAGGGCGGAGCCTTCATCACCGCTATGCGCGGGATGATGCGCGACGGCGATGCGGACATGGCGATGCATTCGCTCAAGGACCTGCCGGGCAACGATGAATACTACGCCGACGCCGACTTCTCGATCGGCGCTTGCTTGCCTCGCAGCGATCCGCGGGATGCGCTGGTGGTGAGGTCCGGTATCGACGGCGAGCATCCGCCGGCGGTCATCGGAACCTCGTCCGTGCGCCGCACGGCGTTCCTGCGCCGGCTCTTGCCCGCATCGCGCATCGTCGCGTTCCGCGGTGCTGCCGACAAGCGGATCGAGCGGCTCGACGGCGGCGTGCCGATGGAGTTCAACTATGGCGCGAAGACGCCGCCGATCGACGCCCTCGTACTGGCCAAGGCGGGTCTCGAGCGCATCGATCTCGGCCATCGGATTGCGCGCGTGTTCTCGGTCGCGGAGATGTGTCCGGCTGTCGGCCAGGGGGTCGTCATCGCCGAATACGCGAGCGGCAACGAGAAAATCCGCCGGCTGCTGGCGGGGATCGACGATCGCGATACCGCCTACTGCTATCGCGCGGAGCGCGCGCTGTTGCGCTCGCTCAACGGCCATTGCGACTCGCCGATCGGCGGACACGCATGGATCGAGAGCGGCCGGTTGAAGCTTCGCGCCGTCGTCGTGTCCATCGACGGCCGCAGTCTGCTCGAAGTTTGCGACGACACCGATTGTGCGGATCCGGTCGCACTCGGATCGCGGGTCGGCGAGCGGCTCAACGCCCTCGGCGCGCAGACGATCATCAAGGAAAGCCGCTTCGTCGATTGAAGCCCTACCCGGTTCAGTAGTCGGTTTCGAAGAAGGGCTCACGGCTTCTCTCCGGCTTCAGATGCGTCGCCGCGATCGGCTCGACGCGCGCGTGCCACTCGCCGTCGACCCGGCGAATGATTCCGCCCTGGCGCATGTGCCATGTGATCCCGCACTCGATACGGGCAGTAGTGTCATCCCGCTGCTCTTGGCAATCTCGATCGTCAATTTCCGTTTTTCTGAAATTGTGTTTGATAACTGAAAGTGTGATCGACGCGTCGGAGTCTTGTCAAGGCGCGAGCCTCGCTGCGGGGAGATCCCGATGACGACGGGATCTGCGGCCGCTTGCGGCCTAGCTGGCAAGGGGTGGTGGCCGCAGATCGGCGCTTGCGGCGCGCGAACGTCCATCGAACGCCTACGCTCAAGACGCGTCGGCGGCCGCCGAGCGACGCGGCACGAGCAAAGTCGCCGCCATCGCGAGGGCCGCGACCACGGTCAGCACCGTGAACACGTGCGCCAGCGCATACGCCAACGCGGCGACCAGCGTCTCGTGCTGCTCGGCCGGAAGCGCGGCCGACGCGCCATCGAACATGCGGTGCATCGCGTCGAGCCCCGCGGCCCCACGTCCCGCCTCGCCCAAGTGCCGGGCGAGCGCCGCGTTGAGCACGGCGCCGAGTAGCGCCGCGCCAAACGTGCTTCCGAGCATGCGCGAGAAGACATTGGACGCGGTCGCGCTGCCGCGCTTTGCCCAGGACACGCTTCCCTGGATCAGGATCACCAACGTCGTGTTGAGCAGCCCCATGCCCAAGCCGACGACGAATGCGCTCGCGCCCACCAAGACGGCTCCGGCGCCCGGCGCCATCGCGGCGAGCCCGAGCGCGCCGCAGAACAGCAGCACGCCGCCGAGCCGCACGGTGCGGTACGCGTCGAGCGTGCGCAGCGCGCGTCCCGTCAGCATCGACCCGAGCGGCCACCCGACCGACATCGAGGTCAACGCGAAGCCCGCGACGATCGCCGAACCGCCAAGCACGCCCTGCACGTAGATCGGCACGAATGACGTGACGCCGATGATCGCCGCGCCGGCGAAAAGCGAGGCAAGGTTCACGCTCGCCATGAGTCGCGCGCGCCACAGCGCGAGGTCGATCATCGGCTCGGGCGCCCGGCGCTCGCGGCGCAGGTAAAGCGCGAGCGCGACGACGAAGATCGCCGCGAGCGCAAGCGTCGGCAGCGACGCCCACGACCAATTGACGCCACCCTTCATCACGGCGACCAGCAGCGCGGTGATCGCGACGCAGAAGATCGCCACCCCGAGGTAGTCGACGCGGTGCTGCCGGCGCGCAACGTTTTCGTGAAGAAACAGCGCCAGCCCGGCGATCGTCACGATGCCCACCGGGACGTTGATCCAGAAGATCCAGTGCCAGGACAGCGCCTCCACGATCAGCCCGCCCGCCAGCGGCCCGACGATCGCCGCGAAGTCCCAGACGCTCGACAACCATCCCTGCACGCGCGGGCGCTCCTGCGGTGTGTACAGATCGCCGACGATCGTCATCGCGACCGGCTGGATGGACCCGGCGCCGAGCCCCTGCAGCAGGCGAAACGCGATCAGCACCGGCATCGACCACGCGAACCCGCACAGCATCGACCCGACGAGGAAGACCGCGATCCCCACGATCAGTACCGGGCGCCGGCCGTACAGGTCCGCGAGCTTGCCGAAGACCAGGATGTTCGACGCCTGCGTCAGGAGGAACCCCGAGAAGACCCACGTGTACCACGCGAATCCGCCGAGCTTGCCGACGATCTGCGGGAGCGCGGTGGCCACGATCGTCACCTCGACCGCCGCCATGAACATCGCGAGCAACACGCAGCCGAGCACCACCGGCCTGCGCGACCGCTTGCCACGGAAAGGAAATCCAACGCTGGTTCGGAGGGCATCGCGGGGCCGGTCCGCGCGTCAAGGTGCGAGCGGGGGGGTCGGGAGGTGGTGACGAACTTGCGATTGGAGCGCGGGCGACCGCTTCAGGCCGCGCCGGCGGGCGGTGCGGGACGGGCGGTGGACGCCGCGGTCGCGAGGCGTCGCCACGAACCCGTGGCGAGTCGTGGTTACCAGGCGACCCGTTGATCGAACTCGTAGGCCGGAGCGGGCTCTCGCCTGGGGGTCGAGCGGGTCGCGCGCGGCATCGGGTAGGTCCCACCGCGGCGGAACGCGCGCCGGGGCGATGGCGGGTGGACGGATTGGCTCGCCGAGATGGGCAAGGATGGTGCGCACCGTGCTGGGGTCGGTGATGAAGCCGGCGATGCGCATTTGAAGTAGCGCAAAGCGGGCACCGCAGCGGAAAGACTTCGTAGATGCAGGCGAGGAGCTCTCGCCCAAGCGTGGCGAGCGGTGCTGCGCGGCAAGGGTTGGGCGGGTGGCGGATTCGGGGTCGCTGCCGGCGGGCTCGGCGCGATGACCATCGCCGTCACCGCCTGGCGTAGCGGC
>JADLEZ010000600.1 GCA_020845855.1 Burkholderiales bacterium | reverse complement strand
TGGTGATGCCTGGGGACAACATTGGGATGACGGTGACGCTGATCCAGCCGATTGCGATGGAAGAGGGATTGCGTTTTGCGATTCGCGAGGGCGGGCGGACGGTGGGCGCCGGCGTGGTGGCGAAAGTAATTGAATAGCGACGAGGTGCGCGGGGCGTGGGCGCATTGCGCCGACACCTACGGTCTTGGCAGGCGTTTCTAACGATTGAAGGAGGCGGGACGCGGAGAGACGGATACGAGCGAACGAGTGCGCCAGCAGAGTGCTCCGTCGCCCCTCGTCCCTCGCCCGCAGACACAAAAGGCCAGTAGCTCAATTGGCAGAGCGGCGGTCTCCAAAACCGCAGGTTGGGGGTTCGATTCCCTCCTGGCCTGCCACTTCCTGAGAACAGAAGACAGATGTCGGAGTTCGGGAAGCGGCGGCAACGAACTGGAAGCGAAAGGTGAAGATGGAATTGGGGTCAAGACGACGATCGCATTCAGCTCTGGCTTTGGCCTGCGTATCTGTCTTCCGTCTTCAATCTTCTGTCCGCAGCAATGGATAAAGTCAAGATCGTACTGGCATTCGCCTGCGTGGTGCTCGGTGTGTGGGGGTACTACTACTTCTCCGAGTTCGCGCAGGTGCTGCGCTTGCTGATGGTGCTGGGCGGGCTCGTGGTTGCGGCCGGTGTTGCCTCGCTGTCGGCGCCGGGCAAGGAATTCTTTGCCTTCGCGCAGGAAGCATGGGCGGAAGCGGGCCGAGTTTCGTGGCCGACGCGCAAGGAAACGCTGCAGACGACGGGGATCGTCTTCGTGTTCGTTGTGATCATGGCGTTGTTTCTCTTCGCGGTGGATTCGACACTCGCATGGATCATCAAGTTGCTGACAGGCAGGACCGACGGATGAGCAAGAAATGGTTTGTCGTCCACGCCTACTCGGGTTTCGAGAAGAGCGTGCAGCGCGCGCTCGTCGAGAGGATTCGTCGCTCGGAACTGCAGGAGCAGTTCGGCCAGATCCTGGTGCCGGTCGAGGAAGTCGTCGAGATGAAGAAGGGCGCGAAAGCGATATCGGAGCGCAAGTTCTTTCCCGGCTACGTGCTGGTCGAGATGGAGATGACCGACGATTCCTGGCATCTGGTCAAGAGCACGCCGAAGGTGACCGGTTTCGTCGGTGGCACGGCCAACAAGCCAACTCCGATCACGCAGCGCGAGGTCGATGCGATTCTGCGGCAGGTGCAGGAAGGTGTCGAGAAGCCGCGGCCGAAGGTGCTCTTCGAAATGGGCGAGGCGGTGCGCGTCAAGGAAGGTCCGTTTACCGACTTCCACGGCAATGTGGAAGACGTGAACTACGAGAAGAGCAAGCTGCGGGTGTCGGTGACGATCTTCGGGCGGTCGACGCCGGTGGAGCTGGATTTCAGTCAGGTCGAGAAGGCCTGATAGGCCGTCGCCGAAGACGCGACGGCCTATCTGTCCCCGTTGGCGCGTCGCTGTTGCGACGATCAACGCGGACGAACGTCCCCGCTGACCGCGGGGATACTGAAGTGTCGGGGGCAGGGTGCCTCGACGTGGTCATCGGGGAGGGCGTGCGCGGTAGCGCAGCCCGTGCGAACCCATAACTGGAGCAGGACATGGCGAAGAAAATCGTCGGTTTCATCAAGCTGCAGGTGCCGGCGGGGAAGGCGAACCCCAGCCCGCCGATCGGTCCGGCGCTCGGCCAGCGCGGCCTCAACATCATGGAATTCTGCAAGGCCTTCAACGCGCAAACGCAGAAGGTCGAGCCCGGTCTGCCTATTCCGGTGGTGATCACCGCCTACGCAGACAAGAGCTTCACGTTCATCATGAAGACGCCGCCGGCGACGGTGCTGATCAAGAAGGCGTCGAAGGTGGACAAGGGCAGTCCGAAGCCGCACCTGGACAAGGTCGGCAAGCTCACGCGCGCGCAGGCCGAGGAAATCGCGAAACTGAAGATGCCCGACCTCACCGCTTCGGACATGGACGCCGCGGTGCGCACCATCGCCGGCAGCGCCCGCAGCATGGGCATCACCGTCGAGGGGGTGAAATAGTCATGGCCGAACAAAAAGCCCCGCGCCTTTCCAAGCGCATGAAGACGGTCCGCGCCAAGGTGGACCGCAGCAAGTTCTACCCGATCGACGAGGCGCTGCAGCTCGTCCGTGACACCGCCGTCGCCAAGTTCGACGAGTCGGTCGACGTCGCGGTCAATCTCGGCGTCGATGCGAAGAAGTCCGACCAGACGGTCCGCGGCTCGGTCGTGCTGCCGGCCGGCATCGGCAAGGCGGTTCGCGTCGCGGTATTTGCCCAGGGCGACAAGGCCAAGGCCGCGGAGGAAGCCGGTGCCGACATCGTGGGCTTCGAGGATCTCGCGGCGAGGATCAAGGAAGGCTTCATGGACTTCGACGTCGTCATCGCCTCGCCGGATGCGATGCGCGTGGTCGGCCAGCTGGGGCAGATTCTGGGTCCGCGCGGATTGATGCCAAATCCGAAGGTGGGAACGGTGTCGCCCGACGTCGTGCAGGCGGTGAAAAACGCCAAGGCGGGCCAGGTGCAGTACCGCACCGACAAGGCCGGCATCATCCAGTGCACGATCGGTCGTGCGTCGTTCACGCCGGAGCAGTTGAAAGCCAACTTCACCGCGCTGATCGATGCATTGAACAAGGCGAAGCCGCAGGGTGCGAAGGGCGTGTACCTGCGCAAGATCAGCCTGTCGTCGACGATGGGAGCGGGTGTGCGTGTCGACCAGACATCGCTGGCCACCACGGCGGCGCAACGGTAGCAGCCGTAACGAAATTTTGAGGGACGCGGGTGCCGCGAGGTGCCGGTGGACCGTCAAAGACCGCTGGAGCTTTCGCTTAATTGCTGGTTGGGTGGTCGGGGGTTGGGTGTTTTTTGACATCTGACGACTGACAACTGACAACTGAATCCAGCGTAGATGGTGCCCTCGACCGGGAATTCCTGGACGAATGGTCACCTGAAGCGATGCCCGATGTGCCGCATGCATCGGGCGTCAGGAGAGGCGCTGTTTCGCAAGGGACGCGCCGAACAAGGAGATGGACCGTGAGTCTCAATCTGCAACAGAAACAGGCGGTAGTCGCGGAAGTCGCGAAGCAGGTCGCCAGCGCTCAAGCCATCGTCATGGTCGAGAACCGCGGCATGCCCGTGGCCGCCATGACGCAGCTGCGCGCAAAGGCGCGGGCTTCGGGCGTGTATTTCCGGGTGGTCAAGAACACGCTGGTTCGCCGTGCAGTCGCCGATACGCCATTTGCCTCGCTGGCCGAGAAGATGGTCGGTCCGCTGGCCTACGGCATCGGCACCGACCCCGTTGCCGTCGCGAAGGTTCTGAACGACTTCGCCAAGGGCAACGAGAAGTTCGTGATTGCCTGCGGCGCGATGCCGGGGCAGGTCATGTCGGCCAAGGAGGTCTCGGCCCTCGCGTCCCTGCCGTCGCGCGAAGAACTCATCGCCAAGCTGCTCGGCACGATGCAGGCGCCGATGGTGAAGCTGGTCCGGACGATGAACGAGGTGCCGTCGAAGTTCGTACGCGCCCTGGCCGCCGTTCGCGATGCCAAGCAGGCCGCTTGATATTCCGCATACCGTCCCAATTTCCAACCGTTACGTTCCAGGAGCAACAACATGTCCGCAGTCCAAACTGAAATTCTCGACAAAGTCGCGTCGATGACCGTTCTCGAGCTCTCCGAGCTCATCAAGGCGATGGAGGAGAAGTTCGGCGTCTCCGCCGCTGCCGCCGTCGCCGTCGCCGGCCCTGCCGCCGGCGCGGCACCCGCCGCCGCTGTCGAAGAGCAGACTGAGTTCACCGTCGTGCTGACTTCCTTTGGCGAAAACAAGGTCAACGTCATCAAGGCCGTCCGCGAACTTACGGGCCTCGGCCTCAAGGAAGCGAAGGACCTGGTCGACGGCGCGCCGAAGCCGGTGAAGGAAGGTGTCAACAAGGACGATGCCGGGGCGGCGAAGAAGAAGCTCGAAGAGGCCGGTGGCAAAGTAGAAATCAAGTAAATCTGGGCCGCGGGGCTTCCGCGAATGCGGGAACCCTGCGGCGTTTGGCGGGTCATTAGGAGCTTCGATCCAAGATCGAAGCAAAGCCGGTACCGCCGGTTTTGCTTCGCTTTTCGAGTCGACTGCGAAAGGCAGGGTTGGTCGGACGTCGCTGCAATGGCGACGTTGTCCGCCAGCGGCTGGTAGTGGCCAGCCACCAAACCTGGGAGCGCAAGGTTCCCGGACAGTCGATGCAGCATGGTCCCCAAGTCCGCGCGCAGATGCGCGCGGCCCCGCACGAACCGGAGATAGACCCTACGCTATGGCGACTACCACGGCTACGCCCTATACCTTTACCGAAAAGAAACGCATCCGGAAGAGCTTCGCGAAACGCGCGAGCGTCCTCAAGGTACCCTTTTTGCTGGAAACGCAACTCGCGTCGTATCGCGCATTCCTGCAGGAGTTCACGCCTGCTGATCGGCGCAAGAACGAGGGCCTGCAGGCGGCGTTCACGTCAATATTCCCGATCTCGAGTCACTCGGGCAACGCCCGTCTCGAGTTCGTCAGCTTTTCGCTGTTGCCACCCGCTTTCGACGTCGTCGAATGCCAGCAGCGCGGGCTCACCTACTGTTCCGCGCTACGCGCCCGCGTCCGGCTGATCATCATGGACAAGGAAGCGCCGAAGGACACGGTGAAGGAAGTGAAGGAGCAGGAAGTCTACATGGGCGAGATCCCACTCATGACCGAAAACGGCTCCTTTGTCATCAACGGCACCGAGCGCGTGATCGTCTCGCAGCTGCACCGGTCGCCTGGCGTGTTCTTCGAGCACGACCGCGGCAAGACGCACAGCTCCGGCAAGCTGCTGTTCTCGGCGCGCGTGATTCCGTACCGCGGATCGTGGCTCGACTTCGAGTTCGATCCCAAGGACTTCCTGTTCTTTCGTGTCGACCGCCGGCGCAAGATGCCGGTGACAACCTTGCTGAAGGCGATCGGGCTCACGAACGAAGATATTCTCAAGCAGTTCTTCCAGTTCGACACCTTCCACCTTGCCGCCGAGGTTTCCGAACTCGACTTCGTGCCCGAGCGGCTGAAGGGCGAGATGGCGCGCTTCGACATCGTCGGCAAGGATGGCAAGGTCGTCGCGGCGAAGGACAAGCGGATCACCGCGCGCCACGTGCGCGAACTGGTCGACGGCCACGTCAAGCGCATCGTAGTGCCTAACGACTACGTCGTCGGCCGCACGCTGGCGACCAACGTCATCGATACCGCGACGGGCGAGATCATCGCCAAGGTGAACGACGAGGTGACCGAGGAGTCGCTGCAGAAGCTGCTCGAAGCGGGTGTCAAGGGCATCCAGACCATCTACACGAACGACCTCGACATGGGCCCGTTCATCTCGCAGACGCTGCGCACCGACGACACGCCCGACCAGTACGCGGCGAAGGTCGGCATCTACCGGATGATGCGCCCTGGCGAGCCGCCGACCGAGGACGCCGTCGAGGCGCTGTTCCACGGGCTGTTCTTCGCGGAGGAGCGCTACGACCTGTCGGCCGTCGGCCGCATGAAGTTCAACCGCCGCATCGGGCGTCCGGAACTGAAGGGCCTGTCGACGCTCGCCAACGACGACATCATTGCGGTGATCAAGATCCTCGTCGAGCTGCGCAACGGTCGCGGCGAGATCGACGACATCGACCATCTCGGCAACCGCCGCGTGCGCTCGGTCGGCGAACTCGCGGAGAACCAGTTCCGCTCGGGGCTCGTGCGTGTCGAGCGCGCGGTGAAGGAGCGCCTCGGCCAGGCTGAATCCGATAACCTGCTACCGCACGACCTGATCAACGCCAATCCGATCTCCGCCGCGATCAAGGAATTCTTCGGCTCGTCGCAGTTGTCGCAGTTCATGGACCAGACGAATCCGCTGTCCGAGATCACGCACAAGCGCCGTGTCTCCGCGCTGGGCCCAGGCGGCCTGACCCGCGAGCGTGCCGGCTTCGAAGTGCGCGACGTGCACCCGACGCATTACGGACGCGTGTGCCCGATCGAGACGCCGGAAGGCCCGAACATCGGACTCATCAATTCGCTCGCGCTCTACGCGCGCACCAACGAATACGGCTTTCTCGAGACGCCGTATCGCCGGGTGCAGGACGGCAAGGTTACCGACCAGATCGACTACCTGTCGGCGATCGAGGAAGGGCAGTACATGATCGCGCAGGCGAACGCAAAAATCGATAAGGATGGAAAGCTCGCCGACGAGCTCGTATCCTGCCGCAGCAAGAACGAGTTCATGCTGTCGACCGGCGACCGTGTCAACTACATGGACGTAGCGCCCGCGCAGATCGTCTCGGTGGCGGCGTCGCTGATTCCGTTCCTCGAGCACGACGACGCGAACCGCGCGCTGATGGGATCGAACATGCAGCGGCAGGCCGTGCCCTGCCTGCGTCCGGAAAAGCCGCTGGTGGGCACCGGTGTTGAGCGCACCGCGGCCGTCGACTCCGGTACTGCTGTGATGGCGCGCCGGGGCGGCAAGGTCGACTACATCGACGCGTCGCGCATCGTCGTTCGCGTGCACGACAGCGAAACGGCCGCCGGCGAGGTCGGCGTAGACATCTACAACCTGACCAAGTACAAGCGATCGAACCAGAACACCAATATCAACCAGCGGCCGCTGGTGATCGTGGGTGACGTCATCGCCCGCGGCGACGTCATCGCCGACGGCGCATCGACGGATATGGGCGAGCTGGCGCTAGGCCAGAACATGCTGGTCGCGTTCATGCCCTGGAACGGTTACAACTACGAGGACTCGATCCTGATCAGCGAGCGTGTCGTCGGCGACGACCGTTACACGTCGATCCATATCGAGGAGCTCTCGGTCGTCGCGCGCGACACCAAGCTCGGACCCGAGGAGATCACGCGGGATATTTCGAGCCTGGGCGAGGCGCAACTCGGCCGCCTCGACGACTCCGGCATCGTCTATATCGGCGCAGAGGTCGAGGCTGGCGACGTCCTGGTCGGCAAGGTGACGCCCAAGGGTGAGACGCAACTGACGCCTGAAGAAAAGCTGCTCCGCGCGATCTTCGGCGAAAAAGCCTCCGACGTGAAGGACACCGGCCTGCGGGTGCCGTCGGGCATCTCCGGCACGGTGATCGACGTCCAGGTGTTCACGCGCGAAGGCATCGAGCGTGACAAGCGCGCGGCACAGATCATCGAAGACGAGCTGAAGAGCTATCGGAAAGACTTAAACGACCAGCTGCGTATCGTCGAGAACGACGCTTACGCGCGAATCGAGAAGCTGCTGACCGGCAAGGTCGCCAACGGCGGACCGAAAAAACTCGCCAAGGGCACGAAGGTCACCAAGGAATATCTGGAAACCGTGGCGCGGCACGACTGGTTCGACATCCGCCTCGCCAGCGAGGAGACGGCGCAGCAACTCGAGGCAAGCAAGGAGGCGCTGGCGCAGCTACGCGTCAGCTTCGACGCGATGTTCGAGCAGAAGAAGAAGAAGCTGACGCAGGGCGACGAGCTGCCGCCGGGCGTGCAGAAGATGGTCAAGGTCTACGTTGCGGTCAAGCGCAGGCTGCAGCCAGGCGACAAGATGGCCGGGCGCCACGGCAACAAGGGTGTCGTGTCGAAAATCGTGCCGGTCGAGGACATGCCGTACATGGCCGATGGCACGCCGGTCGACATCGTGCTCAATCCTCTCGGCGTGCCTTCGCGGATGAACGTCGGGCAGATCCTCGAAGTCCATCTCGGATGGGCGGCGAAGGGCCTGGGGCGCCGGATCGAGGACATGCTGAAGGCACAGGCCAAGGCCGCGGAAGTCCGCAAGTTCCTGGACCGGATCTACAACTCGACCGGCCGCAAGGAGAGCCTCGACGCGTTCAACGACGAGGAGATCGTGCATCTGGCCGAGAACCTGCAGCGCGGCGTGCCGTTCGCCACACCGGTGTTCGACGGCGCCACCGAAGTCGAGATCAAGGGCATGCTGGAATTGGCGGGGCTGCCGCGCTCCGGACAGGTGACGCTGCACGACGGGCGCACCGGCGAGGCCTTCGATCGCCCGGTGACCGTGGGCTTCATGCATATGCTGAAGCTGCACCATCTGGTCGACGACAAGATGCATGCGCGCTCGACCGGCCCGTACAGCCTCGTCACGCAGCAGCCGCTGGGCGGCAAGGCGCAGTTCGGCGGCCAGCGTTTTGGCGAAATGGAGGTCTGGGCGCTGGAGGCCTACGGCGCCGCGTACACGTTGCAGGAGATGCTCACGGTCAAGTCCGACGACGTCAACGGGCGGACCAAAGTCTACGAGAACATCGTCAAGGGCGAGCACAAGATCGAGGCCGGCATGCCGGAGTCGTTCAACGTGCTGGTGAAGGAAATCCGCTCGCTGGCGATCGACATCGACATGGAGCGCGACTGACGTCGCGCTCCGGGAATCAGGGATCAGGAATCAGAAACATCAAACGCGCGTCTTCACCAACCTGGTGACTGGCGGCGGAACTCGGAGAGTTCGCAAATGAAAGCTCTGCTCGATCTGTTCAAACAGGTAACGCAGGAAGAAGAATTCGATGCCATCCGCATCGGTTTGGCGTCGCCGGAGAAAATTCGTTCGTGGTCGTATGGCGAGGTGAAGAAGCCGGAGACGATCAACTACCGCACCTTCAAGCCGGAGCGCGATGGCCTCTTCTGCGCCAAGATCTTCGGGCCGGTGAAGGACTACGAGTGCCTGTGCGGCAAGTACAAGCGCCTGAAGCATCGCGGTGTCATCTGCGAAAAATGCGGTGTCGAGGTGACGCTGGCCAAGGTCCGTCGCGAGCGCATGGGCCATATCGAGCTGGCGTCGCCGGTAGCGCACATCTGGTTCCTGAAGTCGCTGCCGTCGCGCATGGGAATGGTGCTCGACATGACGCTGCGCGACATCGAGCGCGTTCTCTACTTCGAGGCCTTCGTCGTGACCGACCCGGGCCTGACGCCGCTCAACCGCGCGCAACTGCTCACCGAAGACGACTACCTCGCCAAGCTCGAGCAGTACAACGACGACTTCGAGGCGTACATGGGCGCGGAAGGCATCCGTGCGCTGTTGAAGTCGCTCGACGTCAACCACGAGATCGAGAAGTTGCGCAAGGAGCTGGAGACGACCGGCTCGGATACCAAGATCAAGAAAATCGCCAAGCGCCTGAAGGTACTCGAGGCGTTCAACAAATCGGGAATCAAGCCTGAGTGGATGATCCTCGAGGTGCTTCCGGTGCTGCCGCCGGAGTTGCGCCCGTTGGTGCCGCTGGACGGCGGACGCTTCGCAACCTCGGACTTGAACGACCTGTACCGCCGCGTGATCAACCGCAACAACCGGTTAAAGCGTCTGCTCGAGCTGAAGGCGCCCGACATCATCGTCCGCAACGAGAAGCGGATGCTGCAGGAGGCCGTCGACTCGCTGCTCGACAATGGTCGCCGCGGCAAGGCGATGACCGGTGCCAACAAGCGACCGCTGAAGTCGCTCGCCGACATGATCAAGGGCAAGGGCGGCCGCTTTCGCCAGAACCTGCTCGGCAAGCGCGTCGACTACTCGGGTCGCTCGGTCATCGTCGTCGGTCCGCAGTTGAAGCTGCACCAGTGCGGCCTGCCGAAGCTGATGGCACTCGAGCTCTTCAAGCCCTTCATCTTCAACAAGCTGGAGACGATGGGGCTGGCGACCACGATCAAGGCCGCGAAGAAAATGGTCGAGGCGCAGGAGCCTGTGGTGTGGGACATTCTGGAAGACGTCATCCGCGAACACCCGGTGATGCTCAACCGCGCGCCAACGCTGCATCGGTTGGGCATCCAGGCCTTCGAGCCGGTGCTGATCGAGGGCAAGGCGATCCAGCTGCATCCGCTCGTCTGCACGGCGTTCAACGCCGACTTCGACGGTGACCAGATGGCCGTCCACGTGCCGCTGTCGCTCGAGGCGCAGATGGAGGCGCGCACGCTGATGCTCGCATCCAACAACGTGCTGCTGCCGTCCAACGGCGAGCCGTGCATCGTGCCATCGCAGGACATCGTGCTCGGACTCTACTACGCGACGCGCGAGAAGGTCGCCGCCACCGGCGAGGGCCAGATGTTTGCGGATCTCGCGGAGGTCACGCGTGCCTACGAGTCGCGCCAGGCCGAACTGCACGCGAAGGTCAAGGTCCGGATCAGGGAAGTCGATTTAAAGGTCGGTCTGGACGGGACGATGGAAAAGGTCGAGAAGACCACGCGCTACGACACCACGATCGGTCGCGCGTTGCTCTCCGAGATCCTGCCGCCGGGCCTGCCATTCTCGTTCATCAACAAGCCGCTCAAGAAAAAGGAGATCTCGCGCATCATCACCGCGAGCTTCCGGCGCTGCGGCCTGCGGGAAACGGTCATCTTCGCCGACAAGCTGATGCAGGCGGGCTACTCGCTCGCCACCCGCGGTGGCATCTCCTTCGCCGCCGACGACATGCTGGTGCCGGCCGAAAAGGTCGGCATCATCTCCGACGCCGAGGCGCAGGTGAAGGAGATCCAGGCGCAGTACACGTCCGGTCTCGTCACCGAGGGCGAGCGCTACAACAAGGTCGTCGACATCTGGGGTCGTGCCGGCGACGACATCGCGAAGGCGATGATGGCGCAGCTCGGCAAGATGGCCGTGACCGACCGCGAGGGCAAGCAGGTCGAGCAGGATTCCTTCAACTCGATCTTCATGATGGCGGACTCGGGTGCTCGCGGCTCGGCGGCGCAGATCCGGCAGCTGGCCGGCATGCGCGGCCTGATGGCCAAACCCGACGGCTCGATCATCGAGACGCCGATCACCGCGAACTTCCGCGAGGGCCTCAACGTGCTGCAGTACTTCATCAGTACGCACGGCGCGCGCAAGGGCCTGGCCGATACCGCGCTGAAGACGGCGAACTCGGGCTACCTGACGCGCCGGCTCGTCGACGTGACGCAGGATCTCGTGGTGACCGAGGAGGATTGCGGTACGACCAACGGCGTACACATGAAGGCGCTGGTCGAAGGCGGTGAAGTCATCGAGCCGCTGCGCGAGCGTATCCTCGGCCGCGTCGTCGCTGCCGATGTCGTGCATCCGGAGACGCAGGCGACGCTCTATTACCCGGCCACGCTGCTGGGCGAAGATGAGGTCGAGCAGATCGAGGCGCTGGGGATCGACGAGGTGAAGGTACGCACGCCGCTGACCTGCGACACGCGTCATGGACTGTGCGCGAAGTGCTACGGCCGCGATCTGGGCCGCGGGCACCTGGTCAACGTCGGCGAGGCGGTTGGCGTCATCGCCGCGCAGTCGATCGGCGAACCCGGTACGCAGCTGACGATGCGCACGTTCCACATCGGTGGCGCGGCATCGCGAACCGCAGCGGCATCGCAGGTCGAGGCGAAGTCGGCGGGCACGATCCGCTTCTCCGCACTGATGCGCTACGTCACCAGCGCCAAGGGTGACCTGGTCGTCATCGCGCGTTCGGGCGAGGTGACGATCCACGACGACAACGGCCGCGAGCGCGAGCGGCACAAGGTGCCCTACGGCGCCACGCTGCAGGTGAAGGACGGCGATACTGTGAAGGCGGGTAAGGTCATCGCGACCTGGGATGCCACCAGCCGGCCGATCATCACCGAGTACGCGGGGCGGGTGAAGTTCGAACACGTCGAGGAGGGCGTGACGGTGGCGAAGCAGGTCGACGACGTGACCGGCCTGTCGACGCTGGTCGTCATCGACCCGAAGCGGCGGGCGACGAGCACGGCCAAGGGCGTGCGTCCGCAGGTGAAGCTGCTCGACGATAGCGGTGAGGAGATCAAGCTCGCGGGCTCGGAGCTTCCCGTCAACATCACCTTCCAGTTGGGCTCGATCATCACGGTGAAGGATGCTCAGCAGGTCACGGTCGGCGAGGTGCTGGCGCGGATTGCACAGGAAACGTCGAAGACCCGCGACATAACGGGCGGTCTGCCGCGCGTGGCCGAGCTCTTCGAGGCGCGTTCGCCGAAGGACGCCGGCTTGCTGGCGGAGGTCACCGGCACCGCGTCGTTCGGCAAGGACACGAAGGGCAAGCAGCGCCTGGTCATCACCGACGTCGACGGCGTTGCGCACGAGTTTCTGATCGCCAAGGACAAGCACGTCACCGTGCATGACGGGCAGGTGGTCAACAAGGGCGAGACGATCGTCGACGGTCCGGCCGATCCGCACGACATCCTGCGGCTGCTGGGCGTCGAGGCGCTGGCGCGCTACATCACCGACGAAGTGCAGGACGTCTACCGGCTGCAGGGCGTGAAGATCAACGACAAGCACATCGAGGTGATCGTGCGCCAGATGCTGCGGCGGGTCGTCATCACCGAGCCGGGCGACACCCGTTTCATCCGCGAGGAGGGGGTCGAGCGTTCGGAGCTGTTCGACGAGAACGACCGCGTGATCAAGGATGGCCGCGAGCCCGCGCAGTACCACCATCTGCTGCTGGGCATCACCAAGGCGTCGTTGTCGACCGACTCGTTCATTTCGGCGGCGTCGTTCCAGGAGACCACGCGGGTGCTGACCGAAGCCGCGATCATGGGCAAGAAGGACGACCTGCGGGGATTGAAGGAGAACGTGATCGTCGGCCGGCTCATTCCGGCGGGTACCGGCCTCGCGTATCACACGGCGCGCAAGAAGGCGAAGCTGGGCGGCACGGAGGCGGCGCAGGCCGCGTTCATGACCGAAGAAGAGCAGGCAGCGGCCGCGGCGCCGCCGACCGAGGTCTCGGCCGACGCAGCCTAGCACTCGGGCAACGAGCGCTACGAGGGGCCGTCGGGCGATCGACGGCCCCTTTTTTCCGGAGCGCTATCGCTGCGCGACAGGATTGGCGCCTGGCGTCGAGGACACTGCGCGGTGGCGGATCCGACGTTGCGATTCGCCTGTACGGCGAGGGAAAGCAGTCGCCGCTGCGCGGCTGCATGCGCAATCCCGGTCGCGGTGCGTTCGTTGGCGCGGCCGCAACCTGCCGCTGTCAGGTCTTGTCACTCCAACAGGCGCATACCCCCCACGTTGCCCCGGAACGAGCAACTGCTGTCGCGTCCGACGTAGTTGCCGACGATTCCGCCTTTCGCGGTTTGCATGCCGGTGAACCTGATTTCGCCGACCGCGTGATTCGTGCACTCGTAAATGCCGTCGATCAGTCCGATCTGGCCCTGTTGCGTGTACTTGCCGGTGATCGTGCACGTCGGGAAGCGAAGTACGACGTACTCGCCTTCGTTGCCGATCGTGAAGGGGCCGGGGTCGGTGGTGACCAGGCCGTCACGCGACGGGTTCTTGCAATCGTAGGTCTCGTCGGAAGTCGAGCCGATGTAGCTGCCGTCCAACGTCTGCGCGGAAAAGGTCTGGCGCGTGATCGACTTGGTCACGACGATGTGATCGACGCTGTATCGGAGCAGCGCGTGCGCGTCGTCGCCGAAGGTGAGGGTCGCGGTGCCGACGGCGCGACGGTTCAGCAGCGCCGGATTGAACGGAGTGCCGAGCGGAGGGCCGCTCGTTTCGTAGAGCGTGCCATCGTAGGTGACGCCGCCATTGGAGCCCGTCGACTGGTAGATCAAGGTCACCGAATACCAGACCGCCTGCTCGCCTTGTCCGTAGACGAACAGCGTGCCGAAGAGGGTATCCGCCTGCTGGCTGATGTTGAGACCCCAGCCTGACTCGTCCGGATTCCACCACAGATCGCTGTAGTTGACAAAAGTGGTGCCCGCCGCCATCGGAGCGATTGCGAGCGTGGCGGCAAACAACGTCGAGCAGCAGAGGCGGGAGAGTCGAGTTTTCATTGTCGTTCCGTGTTGTTAATTCGCGCGCATATGGAGCCATTCCATTCGCGGGCTAATGGAGCCAGGTGATTCGCGGCCGAATGAGGCCACTGGATTCGCGGCCTAATGGAGCCATTCAAGGTGTAGCAGTTCGGGATCT
>JADLEZ010000599.1 GCA_020845855.1 Burkholderiales bacterium | reverse complement strand
TCGTGGCCACCGTCGCGGCGTACAACATGGTGTCGCGCTTTCTCGAGGCGCTCGGCGTCGGTCATTGAGGGCCGGACTGGCCCGTGAGCTCGCGCCGGACCACGCGCAGCTTCTCCTTCACCCGCGCCGCGTTCTCGTGCCCCATGCGCAGCATGATCTTCTGGCCCGCCGAGCGCGCTTCGAGCGCGGGGTCGGCGTACTCGTAGAGCACCTTCGGCTGCGCGAGCTGCGGCGCGGAAACGTCGGGAGCGGCGAGCAGGTCGTCGATGGCGACGACCAGACGGTCGTTGAAGTAGGCGTTGGGATAGCCCAGCTCCTGGTACGCCGCCTGGAACAGCGGATACATGCGCGCATACGCGGCCACCGCCTTCTTCGCCTCTACACCTTCCATCGCGACCACGTAGGGCCGGTAGCGCAGCGCGTTCGAGGGCGCCATCTCGAAGCTCTGGCCTGTCGCGCTGACGGCGAACGGGCCCGGCACCGGCTTTACCGGCATCAGGCGCTGCGCGGTCGTCTTGCGCGGCAGGTTGTCGACCGTGACCACGAAACGGCGCACGAGGTCGTTGGCATGGAAGAAGCGTGCGAACGCATCGGTGCCGAACAACGCCACTATCATCTCCTTCACCGCGGCGTCGCTGTCGGCGAGCGCGGGCAGCGGCGCGGCGGGTGGCGTGACTTCGGGGACGGGATGCTGGATGCTCGGCGGCTCCGGCGGCGCCGTGGGGGCGACCGGCGGGGCGCTTGCCACGGGGGGCGGGGGCGGCGGCGCGACCGGCTTCATGCGCCAGAAGTAGACGGCCGCGGCGCCGATGAGCACCACGACCACGACGAGCCATGCAAAGCGCTTGTCCACGAAGCATCCTCCTCCCAGAAGAGATTAGACTACAAGCGAGGCCGTTGGTTGCGCTGCCGGCCGGGCGCACGAACAGGCACACCCGCATTTCGTCTCGGAGCCTTCGCATGGACTACCGCCGCCTCCTCGTCCACCTCGACGACAGTGCCGACGCCGCCCGCCTGACGCTCGCGATCGGACTCGCCCGCCTCGTCGACGCCGAGCTCGCCGGCACCTACCTCGTGCCCACGCGCGAGTTGACGCCGTTCACGTCGGCGATGCTGCCCGACGCCATGGTCGAATACCGCCTGCGCGACTCGGGGGAAGCGCAGGCGAGCGCCGAGGCGCGCTTTCGCGAAGCGGTCGACCGCGCGCAGTGGCCGCGGTGGTCGTGGAGCGCGCCGGCCGGGCGCGCGATCGACGCCGCCATCCAGCACGCGCGCTACGCCGACCTGTGTGTCCTGGGACAACCGCAGGCGGACGCGCCGCACGCCGGGTTTGCGCGGGACCTCGCGCACGGCGTGCTCATGAACGCTGGCCGGCCGGCGCTGGTGGTGCCGCACAGCAACGCGGTCGAGACCATCGCGCGGACCGTGCTCGTCGCATGGAAGGAGTCGCGCGAGTCGGCGCGCGCGGTGGCCGACGCGCTGCCGCTTCTCAAGCGCGCGGGCGAGGTGGTCGTGGTGTCGATTGCCCCGCCGGGGGAGGAGAGCGACCGCGAGCGGCTCGCCGATGCGGGTGTCGTGGCGTGGCTCGCGTGCCACGGCATCGCCGCGCGGGTGCGCCACGAGGTCGCCGAAGACGTCGACACGGGCGCCTTCCTGCTGTCGCGCGTCGCCGACCTGGGCGCCGACCTGCTGGTCATGGGCGCGTACAGCCGGCCGCGGTTGTCGGAGATCGTGCTCGGCGGCGTGACGCGGACGGTGCTCGAATCGATGACGGTGCCGGTGCTGATGTCGCATTAGGACGGAACTCCCTCTCCCCGCCTGCGGGGAGAGGGTCGGGGTGAGGGGAGTGGGGCAACGGGGAGCATTCCCGATGCCATACGCCGGCATTCGGTCATCCGGCCGCGATGCTTTCCGATCTCCTTTCCGGGACTGCGTACTTGGCCACCAGGTTTTCCAGCGTCACGTTTGCTCCAGGAGGGGGATGCGGCGCGTGTACTTCACGTAGGCCTCGACCTGGCGGCGTAGCGTGCGCTTGCACACGGGGCTGATGCGCTGCTTCAGCGCCGTGAAGGTCGCAGCGTCCCGGCCATTCGATCGATGGAGTCGGCCGCGCCCTTCAGCGTGAGCTGGTGGGCGAAGCAGGCGAGCGGGTGGGGGCTGTATTGCATGTCACGCGCCTGGCCCCAACGCCAAGACGAGTCGAAGTCCTTCATCGACCTGCGCCATTGCCTGCGGCCCGATGCGCCCTGTCCGTTCGGTCGGGAACACCTTGTCGACGGTGATGACCTGCGACACGTTCACGACCGAGGGTTTGGTGCGCCCACCCGCGCGTGACGGAAGGCGCACGTTGCCGGGAGCGTCGCCGAGCCTCGTGTTGGTACTTATGACCGCGACGACGACCGTGTTGATCCTGCTCTCGTTGAAGCTGTTGGTCGAGACGATGAGGACAGGCCGACGGTAGCCCGGCTCGGACCCGGCGGGCTCCCGCAGCGAGGCCCACCAGATCTCTCCTCGCTTCACGGATTGCGGGACAAGGATCGATATTGAAGGTCAGCGGTGCCGCTCTCCAGCGATGAATCCTCGCCGCCTGGGCCATACACGTCATTGAGGCGCGCCGTGACGGTGGCGTCCCGATGCTTGGCGACAAGCTGGGAAACCGCCTTGGAGTAAAGCTCGCTGCGGGAAATGCCCAAGCGCTCGGCAAGCTCTTCGGCCGAGCGGAAGACGTCTTCCGGAATCGAAATTGCCGTTCTCATGCGATTCGAGTACAACAAGAATTCTATCCGTTCGCAAGCCAATCCCATGGCGGGATCGCCTCCGCGCCTCATCGCGCACCTCGACATGGACGCGTTCTACGCGTCGGTCGAGCTCCTGCGCTACCCGGAGCTGCGCGGGCGGCCGGTGGTGATCGGCGGCGGGCGGCGGCACCAGCCGGAAGCAGTCACGGATCCAGTCTCGGGCGAGGTCACCCGCAAGTTCGCGACCCTGCGCGGCTACGCCGGCCGCGGCGTGATCACCACCGCGACCTACGAGGCGCGCAAGTTCGGCTTGCATTCCGCACTGGGTCTCATGAAGGCGGCCGCGCTCGCGCCCGACGCCATCCTGCTGCCGGTCGACTTCGACGCGTATCGCCGTTACTCACGCCTGTTCAAGCAAGCGGTTGCGCGCATCGCGCCGCGCATCGAGGACCGCGGCATCGACGAGATCTACCTCGACTTGACCGACGTGCAGCCGCCCGGCGCGGACCTCCCTCTCCCGCTCGCGGCAGGTGACGCAACCGAGGGTTGGGGCGAGGGAGCGACCGAGCCCGAGTCCGAAATCGACGCCTGGTGGCGCGCACGCGACGTCGCCCGCGCACTCAAGGATGCGGTGCGCGAAGCGACGGGGCTCACCTGCTCGATCGCGGTCGCGCCCAACAAGCTCCTCGCCAAGATCGCCTCCGAGCTCGACAAGCCGGACGGGCTCACCATTCTGCGTCCCGACGACGTCGCCACCCGCATCTGGCCGCTGCCGCCGCGCAGGATCAACGGCATCGGCCCCAAGGCGAGTGCCAAGCTCACCGCACTGGGCGTGCACACCATCGGCGCGCTCGCGCACGCGGACGTCGCGTGGTTAGCGGAGGAATTCGGCCGCAACTACGGCGCTTGGCTGTCGCGCGTTGCCCACGGCGTGGACGACCGCGAGGTGGTCACCGAAAGCGAGCCGGTTTCGATCAGCCGCGAGACGACGTTCGAGCGCGATCTGTCCGCGCGGCGGGACCGCGCCGAGTTGTCGGAGATCTTCACCGACCTCTGCGAAAGCCTCGCACGCGATCTCGCGCGCAAGGGCTACGTCGGCCGCACCATCGGCATCAAGCTTCGGTTCGACAACTTCAAGACCGTGACCCGCGACCAGACGATCGCGGCCGCCACCCAGGACGCGCAGGCCATCCGCCGCGCGGCAGGCGAATGCCTCAAGCGCGTGCCGCTCGACCGGCGTATTCGGCTGCTCGGCGTGCGCGTCGGGTCGCTGTCGCCGCAGCGACAGGCAGAGGATCAGCCGGCCGGCGTGTAGCCCACGAACAGATCGGCGCAGACCGCGTGAAACGCCGCGGCGGGAAGCCCGCCGCCCGCGTCGCGTGTCGGCGCGGTCGCGCCCGACGGCTGACACGCCCTGCCGCAGGGAGCCAGTCAGGCGACGCGCACCCCGATCAGGGGCCCGTGCAGCCACAAGGCGAACGCGGCCGCCGCGACGACGCCGATGACCACCGCCAGCGCATCGCGGCCGAGTGAGGGCCGCAGGGCCGCCCCAAGGCCCTCGCCCCCTTGGGGGGAGGCGGCGCGTAGCGCCGCTTCGGGGGGAACATTCATGCCTTGCGGGTACACCGTGCCGGCGAGACGGTCGCGCCTCGACCTCATTGTGTCGCTCGAATCAGGTAACGCGTCGGCGAGTCGGTCTCCGGCGCCGACTCCCGATCGCTCGCCGCCCTGCGGGCCTCGCCGGTCGCGTCGCCGCGCGGAGGCGTAGTCCGCGATCGCCCACGCGAGGAAGGCGCCGAACAGCACGACATCGGCCAGCAGGCCGTTCGACAGCAGATGCGCGAACGCCCACAGCCCCGTGCCGAGCACCATCGGGTGGCCGAGGGCCGCCTTCATCTTCGTTCCGGGGAGGTTGCCGGCCGCGATCAGCACGAATGCGGGCAGCACGAGCAGCGACGTGGCGTAGCGCGTCCACGGCGGCGGCGAAAAGATCACCACCGGATCGAGGCGCGCCTGGCCGTAGCCCCAGACCACCAGCACCAGCCCGGCGGCGGAGAGGAGCGAGTACACGGCCTTCCAGCGCATGGGCCCGAGGCGCGCGATCATGTCGCCGCGCCAGCGGTCGGCGACGATGCGCACCGAGTGGACACCGAGGAACAGGACGAGGCCGGCGACGAGGGCAGACATGTTCGGGCAGCGAAGGCGGTAAGATGGCGGCCCGCCGCATCTTAACCCCAATCGCCCGCGATGACTGCACCCACTCCCACTTCGCGTTTCGGCAGCGGCAAGGCCGTTCGCCGCGTCGAGGACGCCGCCTTGCTCACCGGCGCCGGCCGGTTCGCCGACAATTTCTCGCTGCCCGGCCAGGGCGCGCTCGTGTTCGTGCGCTCGCCGCACGCGCATGCCCGCATCCTCGCGATCGACGCCGCGGCGGCGAAGGCGATGCCGGGGGTGGCGGCGGTGATCACCGGCGCCGACCTCGTAAACGCGGGGGTGAAGCCGCTGGTCCAGTCCGCCGACTTCAAGCGCGGCGACGGCAAGCCCACCGCCGCGCCGCCGCAGCACGCGCTCGCGGTCGACACCGTGCGCCATGTGGGCGAGGCAGTGGCCGCGGTCGTGGCCGAGACGCGCGACCAGGCGCGCGATGCCGCAGAGGCGCTCGACGTGCGCTACGAGCCGCTGCCGCAGGTGGCGACGATCGAAGACGCGATTGCCAAGGGCGCTGCGCTCGTATGGCCCGAGGCGCACGGCAACATCGCGTGCGCGGCGCGCCACGGCAATGCGGAAGCGACGGCCGCCGCGATCGCCCGCGCCGCGCACGTGGTCACGCTGGACCTCGTGAACCAGCGCGTGGTGGCGGCGCCGATCGAGCCGCGCGTCACCCTCGCGAGCTACGACCCGGGTAGCGACCGGATCACGCTACGCATTGCGAGCCAGACGCCGACCGGCGTGCGCGACGAGCTTGCGGGCGAGTGCCTCGGCCTCGCCAACGACAAGGTGCGCATCCTGGTGGGCGACGTGGGCGGCGGCTTCGGCATGAAGGCCGGACTGTATGCGGAGGATGTCGTGGCCGCGTGGCTTGCGCGGCACTTGCGGCGACCCGTGAAGTGGACCGCCGAGCGCATGGAGGAATTCCTGTCGGCCACTCATGGCCGCGATCTTGCGAGCAGGGCCACGCTCGCTCTGGACGCGCAGGGCCGGATCCTCGCGCTCGCGGTGCACTCGCACGCGAACCTGGGCGCGTACGCCACGCCGGCCGGGGTGGTGATCCAGCTCCTGATCGGGCCGTGGGTGTCGACCGGCATCTACGACATCGGCACGATCGACATTCGCATCGAGGGCGTGCTCACCCATACCACACCCACCGGGCCGTATCGCGGCGCGGGACGGCCGGAAGCGATCTACACGCTCGAGCGCCTGTTCGACGCCGCCGCGCGCAAGTCGGGTATCGACCGCATCGAGCTACGGCGCCGCAACATGGTGACGCCCGCGCAGATGCCGTACCGCAACGCGATGGCCAAGACCTACGACACGGGCCAGTTCGAGCGGGTGCTGGACTTGGGGCTCGCGCACGCGGACTGGGCGGGATTCGACGCGCGCGCCGAGGCGTCGCGCAAGCGCGGCCGGCTGCGCGGACGCGGCATCGCGACCTTCGTCGAGTGGACGGGTGCGGACGTGTTCGAGGAAGTGGTGACGGTCACCGTCGCCGGCGGCGGCATCGAGATCTTCTCGGCTACCCAGCCGATGGGCACGTCGCTGACCACGACGTTCACGCAGCTCGCGGTCGACGTGTTCGGCGTTGCGCCGGAGAAGATCCGCTTCGCCTACGGCGACACCGACCGCGGCACCGGCTTTGGCAGCGCGGGCTCGCGGTCGCTCTTCGTCGGCGGCTCGGCGGTGCACGTCGCGTCCGAGCGCACGGTGAAGAAGGCGCACGAGCTCGCGGCGGAGGCGCTGGAGGCCGCACCCGCCGACATCGAGTACCGCGAAGGCGTGTTCCGCATCGCCGGCACCGACCGGTCGATCGGCCTGTTCGATCTCGCCGACCGGCAGCCGGACCGGCGGATCCTGTTCGTGTCGCAAAGCAAGGTCGCGGACGCGACGTGGCCGAACGGGTGCCACATTTGCGAAGTGGAGGTCGACCCCGATACCGGCCACGTCGAGATCGCGAACTACTGGTCGGTCAACGATGTGGGCCGCGTGATCAACCCGCTGGTCGTCCGCGGCCAGCTCGAGGGCGGGGCCGCGCAGGGGATCGGGCAAGCGCTGTGCGAGCAGGTGGTCTACGACCGTGCGAGCGGGCAGCCGCTCACCGGCACGTTCATGGACTACGCGCTGCCGCGCGCCGGCATGATGCGCCACTTCGCGATGACCACCGACGAGGGCACGCCGTCGGTCAACAACCATCTGGGCGTGAAAGGCGTGGGCGAGTTGGGCACCATCGGCGCCGCGCCGGCGGTGGTCAACGCGGTGCTCGATGCGATCGCGCGAGCGAACCCGAGGAGCGCGGTGGACAAGCTGCAGATGCCGCTGACGTCGGAGCGCGTCTGGCGCGCGCTGAACTCGTAGCGTCTCCCGAATTGCGTCCCCCGCAATCGTGAACAGACCCGAACCCGTGTCATCCCGAGCAACGCGAGGGATCTGCTGCTCGAGAACATCAAGCGCTTGCGAGAAGCAAGATTCCTCGCTGCGCTCGGAATGACACAATTTCAGCGGAATGCTTGACCCGAGTCGCTAAGTTACGCCGCCCGCGGCGAAGCCGCCGCGGACACGTAACTTGCGGACGATTACGGGCGATTACGGAAACACCGGGACGTTGACTTCCACACCCTTGTCGACCGCTTCGGGGTGAGTCCGCCCCACGAGCTCGTGCACCGCCTCGACCTTGTGCTCCCGCACGTCGACCATGAGCAGGATCTTCCCCGCCTCGACGTCCGCCGCGAACTGCTTGTGCCGCGAGTTGGGGATGGCGGCCCCCGCCATGCTCGCCGCCCAGCCGCCCAACAGCGCACCGGCAGCGGTCGCGAGGAGCACGGTCGCGACGTGCCAACTCGCATCCGGGATCACGAAGTAAGCGAGGAACAGCCCCGCCGCGCAGCCGAGGGCGGCACCGATCAACGCGCCTTGCTGCAGGCCGTGCACGACGTCCGTGGTCTGCAGGAGGTTGGCCTCGTGCAAGCCGTCCATCGGGGTGCCCGGCCGGGCGAGAAAGTGGATGTGACGCTCTTCGATGCGCGCGAGCAGCAAGTCGTCCATGATTCTGCGCGCGCTGCCGGCGTCGGGCAGCAGGTAGTACAGTCGCCGTCTCATTGTGAGCCTCCTTGGAAGACGGGGAGCTTTCACTGTACGCTCCCCGGGCGAGCGCTTCAACGCTGGCAACATGATGCAGAACACGATCGAAGGCAACGGTGCGCGCATGGCGCGCGTTGTTTCGTGCCCTTTCTAGCGGTCGTCCGACGGGCCGCCCCTAGGACGACCGCCTGGAATAAACCTCGATGCAAAAGGTGCAACACAGCTTCCGCGTTACCCGGGGACGGCTCGGACGCCTTTTGCATCGATCTGGTTAGCGCAGGAAGCGCGATCGCCGCCAGAACGCGAGCATGAGCGCACCGCCCACGAGGCCGCCCAGGTGCGCAAAGTGCGCCACCCCGGTCTGCGTGCCGGTGACGCCGAGGAACAGCTCGATCGCGGCGTAGATCAGCACGAACACGCGCGCCGGGATCGGAATCGGGAGGAAGATCAGCATCAGCTTGTTGCGCGGGAAGTAGACCGCGTACGCGAGGAGGACTCCGAACACGCCGCCCGATGCGCCCACTGTTGGATAGATCGACCCCGAAGCCGCGGTCACGAGGAGCTGGGTGAGCCCGGCCGCCAGCACCGACACGAGATAGAACACGAGATAGCGCCGCGGCCCGACTACCTGCTCCAGCGAGCCGCCGAAGAGATAAAGCGCGTACATGTTCAAGGCGAGGTGCAGGAAGCCGCCGTGCAGGAACGCGTAGGTGACGAGTTGCCAGGGCTCCCAGCCGACCTGGCCGCCGGTCGCCGCCGCCGCCGCGAGCGGCCACAGTGCGAACGGGCCGACGAGGCCCGGCGCCGCCATCTGGGCGAGGAAGACGGCGACGTTGGCGACGATCAGGAAGGTGGTGACGGGGGGCATGGGCAACAGGTTGAGGCGGTTCTCGCCGGTAACAACCCGCAAGTGTGCGGGAACCCGGCCGACCGTTCGGCGGTCAAGGCAAGGTTCGGGTCGGCGCGGCAGTGGCTTTGCCGTTTTCTCCCGCTATAGTTCACGCCCATGCGCCTCACCGGACTCCCCTCCTCGCTCATGCCCCGCGCCGTCCTCGCGCGCGCCGTCATCGGCGCGGTGGCGCTCGCCCTGCTCGCCTCCGGCTGCGCTTCGCTCGAGCAGAAGGAGCGCGAATGGACGTTCCGGGTGGTCAAGGCGGACGCCGGCTGGTACAGCGGCGCGCCGGCGTCGGTGCAGGAGGTGTACTTGCCGGTCGGCGATGCCCCCGGCGCCCAGCGCATCCACGCCTGGTGGTGGCCCGCGGCCAATCCCGACGCTCCGGTGATCTACTACCTGCACGGCGTGCGCTGGAACCTCACCGGCCACGTCCGGCGCATGGAGCAGTTGCGCGGCTTCGGCTTTTCCGTGTTCGCGATCGACTACCGCGGCTTCGGCAAGAGCGACGGCGACCTGCCGTCGGAGCAGTGGACCTACGAAGACGCCCAAGCCGGCTGGGCGTGGGTCGCGCGCAAGCAGCCCGATCCCGCGCGCCGCTTCATCTACGGCCATTCGCTGGGCGGCGCGGTGGCGATCGACCTCGCGGCGCGGCTCGCGAAGGACAAGAGCGCGCCGCAGGCCAGGGGTCTCGTCGTCGAATCGACGTTCACGTCGCTGCCGGACATCGCGGCGGAGCTCTCCTGGAGTTGGCTGCCGACGGGCCTTGTCATGACCCAGCGCTACGACTCCATCGACAAGGTTCGCGGCCTCGACCTGCCGGTGCTGTTCGTGCACGGCACCGGCGACCGCTACGTGCCGGCCCGGTTCTCGCAGGCGCTGTACGACGCGGCGCCCGGGCGCAAGAAGCTCTTGCTGATCGAGAACGGCGGGCACAACAACTCGATGTGGATCGGCAACGGCGAGTACCAGCATGCGTTCGCGGAGTTCTTCGACCTGTCCGGTACCGCCCTCGGCCGCGCGTACTGAATCTTCGCGTTGACGGTAGGGCGAGTGCCGCCCTAGTATCTTCCGGTTGCCGTCACGGCCACCCTGCGCGAAGGGCGCGGTCTCCCCGCATGAAGTCATGCCGCATCGGGCTCTCCCTTTCCCTTTGGCTGTTCGCGGCCGCGGCCCACGCGGCGGCCGCGATCGGCGTGGCCACGCTGGCCGACGCGGGCACGCTCGTCCTGCGCGGCGCGACGTGGTACCGCCTCGCGCCCGGCGTGGCGATCGAGGACGGTGACATCGTCGCTACCGATGGCCGGGAGCAGGCGCAGGTCGAGTTCGCGGGCGGCAGTATCGCGAGCCTCGCCGGCGACGCGCAGGTGCTGCTCGCCGCCGCGCCCGGCGCCGTGCCTTCGCTCACACTGCACGCGGGCTGGCTCAAGGCCGCGGTCAAGCCGCCGGGG
>JADLEZ010000598.1 GCA_020845855.1 Burkholderiales bacterium | reverse complement strand
GGCTCGACGAGCGCGTGACCGAACTCTTCGAGGCGATGGACGGCGTGGAAGGTCTGTTCCTCGACACTGCGGGATGGGTGCTCGTGCAGTCGGCACTCAGCGCCGTGCGCCAGCGAATCGGCGCTCGTGCACGCGCTGGAAATCTTCGCGTGACGCGACGTCTCGGCCCCGGCTACTCGGACTGGCCACTGGAGCAAGCGACGATGGTCATCGCCGCGCTCGCCGCCGGCGGGCAACTCCCAGGCATCGAGGTGCTGGAAAGCGGCGTCATCCTTCCGGAAAAGACGCTCATCGGACTTTATGGCCTCGTTCCGCTGGCCGGCGCCAGCAAGGAGTGAAAGATGCAGCAACGAGAGATTTTCCTCGAGCGCCTCGCGCGCGCCGACCAGCGCCCGATCCTTGCGGACAGCGCGACGGGCACATGGTTCCAGGACCGCCTCGAGGACGAACCAGGCGCATGCTGTGACGGCTACAACCTGACGCGGCCCGATGCCGTGCGGCAGATGTATCGCGAGAAGCTCGAAGCGGGCGCCGAACTGGTCCTCACGAACACGTTCAACAGTTGCGTTCTGCGGCTGCCCGAGTTCGGTATCGACGCCGCCGAGGCTGATCGGCTCAACATCGAGGGCGTGCGGTTGCTGCGCCAGGCGATGGTCGACACCGGACGACACTGCTTCATCGGCGGCGATGTCGGCCCGACCGGCCTCATCGTGGGCGAGACTGGGACGTATCCCGACATACGTGACAGTTTCGCGCGCCAGATCCGCGCCCTCGTCCAGGCGGGCGTAGACGTGATCTGCGTCGAAACCCTGCTGCAGGCGCTGGAGGGACAGGCTGCCGCCGAGGCTGCACACGAGGTATTCGCCAAGGAGGGCGTGCAGCTTCCGTTGTACATGACAGTCGTGTTCACGGACCTCGCGCCCGACCAGAGCGAGCACCGTACGTTCTTCGGCGATTCGGTGGCGGAGATGCTCGACGGCAAGCATGACGCGCTCGCCCAGCAGCACTTCGACGGCATGCTCGCACTCGGGTGCACGGTAATCGGGGCGAACTGCTCGGTAGGGCTGGACGACATGATCCCGATCGCGGCGCGCTTCCGGCAGCACATCGACGCCCGCGGGCTCGCCGGCAAGGTGTTCGTGGCGGCGAAGCCGAACTCAGCCGTGATGTCGAGCCAGTCCTACGAGGGCCCCGATGTCGCCGTGGCACGGCTCCCGGCGCTGGTTCGCGCGGGCGCCCACGTCATCGGTTACTGCTGCGGCTCCTTGCCGGAGCACATCCGCGCCACCTCCGATGCACTGCACAGGATTGCGGAGTCGCCCGCGCAGCGGTAGTCGATACTCGCCGACCTGTGCTTCGTTTCTCGTGCCCATGAATACCGACCATGCACCCGTGCCTGCGGTAGTCCTCCGTGGCGGCAGTATCCAGGAACGCGATGCGACGATCACGCGACTGGCCGAGCCGGAAGCTGCAGGTCGCCCGACCGCCGTCCTGCGCCTTGGAAGCGGCGTGTTTGGCAGCCAGTCGCTGCCGCTGACGCCGCACATCGTGATCAAGCAGGCCACGATCGGCTGCCCATGCTGCACCTCCACGGTCCTCTTTCGCGTTGCCCTGGTGAAACTCCTGCGAACAAACCGGCCGGCACGCCTGATCATCGACCTGGGAGCGGGCGATCATGTGGCGGTGCTGGAGATGCAGCTGAAAGGCGAATCGCTTTGTCGCGTCGTGCGGATCGTCGACAGTGTCGACCTCGATACGGGCGGCCGATAGCATCGCCCTTGTCCGGCAACCTGTCGCCGCACCGACCGGATCGCGGCGTGTCCGCCGTCAATCGACCCGTACCCCGGCCGCCTTCACCACCCCGACCCACTTCTTCAGCTCCGCGTCGACGAATCGCGCAATTTCTTCGGGCGTGTTCACCGTCGGCAGTTTCTATTGCCGATTCCAGAGCAAGGAAAGCTTCCTCATCACGCTGCAACGACTGCAGACGTTCAGATCACAGGCAAAGCTGGCCGAGGTCATACGCCGTCACGGCAGCGGCAACTCGAACGTCGACGATCTCGTGGAAGACATGGTGTCGCTACTGGTCAGCCACTTTCGAGAGAACGTCGGAATGATGCGAGCGTCGTTGCAGCGCACGAAGGAAGGCATGTGGCAGGTCATCAAGGCGTCCGGCGACAGGCACCGTACCGAGTTCGCGAATGCCATGGTGCCGCTGCTGCCGTTACCGGAGGCGACGGCTCGCATGCGCGCCCTGTTTGCCTTCCAGGCACTTGCGGGCGTCCTCGTCCACGCGGTTCTGAACAACCCCGGACCGCTGGATCTCGAACATGAATCACTGATTCCCGAACTGAATCGCCTGCTGAAGTCCTACCTGTTCCCTGGTTCGCGCCATTGATGATGCGTCGTGCCGAATCGGGCCCAACCCTGCTCGATTCCGCGACGCCCCTTCCGCTCCCGGTTCAGTCAGGATACACTTTGAATTCACATGGATTCATTTAGATCGATAGCCGTGACCACCGGCAATGCCTTGCACCCGAACCGGAGCAGGAATCGTCATGCACGTTGATCTGTCGCCGGAACGGCTCGTGTTCCCGGGCCGCGGCGAAGAGCACAGTTCTCTCGGCCAATGCATGGAGTGCGGTTTCTGCACGATCCGATGCCCGACTTTCG
>JADLEZ010000597.1 GCA_020845855.1 Burkholderiales bacterium | reverse complement strand
GCCCAGGAGCTGGCGCGACGTCGGCGCCGCCGAAGTCGCGTACGAGGAGGCGACGGGCATCGAGCAGCTCATCGGCGCGGCGCGCGCCGCGTTCTCGCGAATCCGCTGGCAGGCGGCGAGCGATCTGGACGCGCAGGCGCTGATCGCGCAAGTCGCGGGCGGCACGCTCCCGTTCGCGGTGGTTCCGGCGGTCGACGCGATCGCGGCGCGCAACCTGGTCGCCGACGCGGATGTCGCGTTCGCGGCCGGACCCAGGCGCGAACAGGCGTGGGCGGTGGCGCCCGCGCTGCGCACCCTACGCGACGACGTCGACCGCTTCCTCGCCGGCGCGCGCGCCGACGGCATTCTCGCGCGCCTTGCCGAGCGCTACTTCGAGCCCGCCGGCCAGGTCGAGCGCATCGACGCAGGCATCTTCCAGGGGCGCATCCGAACGCTGCTGCCGCAGTACCGGTCGCTGTTCGAGCAGGCGGAAGCCGCGACCGGCGTGCCATGGCGGCTGCTCGCCGCCATCGCGTACCAGGAATCACAGTGGGATCCGCAAGCGACGAGCGAGACCGGCGTGCGCGGCTTCATGCAGCTCACCGAGGACACCGCGACCCGGCTGCGCATCGCGGACCGGCTCGATCCGCTGCAAAGCACGCTCGGCGCCGCCCGCTACTTCGCCGACCTCAAGGCGCGGCTTCCGGAACGCATCGCCGAGCCCGACCGCACCTGGCTCGCCCTTGCCGCGTTCAACATCGGCGCCGGGCACGTCGAGGATGCGCGCATCCTCGCGCAACGGCAAAGGCTCGATCCCGACGTCTGGACCGACGTGCGCAAGGCGCTGCCGCTGCTCGCGCTGCCGGAGTACGGCGCGTTCACCCGCAACGGCATCGCGCGCGGCGGCATGCCCGTCGCGTTCGTCGACCGCGTGCGCGCGTTCCACGACATCCTGGTGCGCCAGGCGCCGGCCGACGCCTTGATGGTCGCGGCAGTCCGCTAAAGCGTCGTGTCCGGCCGCGCAGCCCGGCTGCGCGCGTCACCGTTCGGGTGGACAGACGACCGGGATCGGCTCCCGCTTGTTGCGGCGGTAGATCTTAAAGTCGGTGCGGTCGATCGTGATCACCGGGTGCTTCGGATGCAGCTCGCTCATCCGCACCAGGCACAAGTCCGCGAGATCCGGCGTGCGGTCCGCATACCGCTCGGCAAGTGCCGTCAGATGGTGGAGGTGCTCCCGGCAGTCGAACGCGAGGACCACGAAACCTTCGTGCAGCATGCCCAGTACGATCGGAACACTCTGAAGATGAAATGCCGCTTCTGCCAGCACGGCCTCACACGTGAGGAGCGGCTCGGTGACGCCCTCGGCGATCTGTACGGCCCACTCATGGTACCGATCGTTCCGGTTCGCGAAAGCGACCAGTAGCCCGGTGTCCGCAATCCCCTTCAAGACCGCGCGAATCCCTTGCGCGTGGACAGATCCCGAGCGCCGTGGACGCAACCGGCCAGGCGCATGTATGCCTTCCCGGAGCGATCGGCGCGGGCGCGTTCGAGCTCCTCGCGGATGATCCGGCCGCGAGGAATGCCTGAGCGCCGGGAAACCTGCTCGAGCCAGTCGGCAAGCTCCTTCGTAATACGGATCGTGATTGTCTGACTCATATGGCGAAAGTGTACACGCCGAATGCGATTTGAGCAATGCCCGCGTGCGGCCGGTCGCGGCCTGGAGTGGCGGCTTTCGCAGCTCCCGGACATGGGATCTCGCTTTCGTCGCGTAGAATCGCACGCATGCGATCTTCGCTGTTGCGCGCATGCGCGTGCCTCGCGCTGGTGGCCGTCCCTGCCGCGGCCCTGGCCGACGCAACCTCCACCGTCTTCCTGGAAGAGCTGACCTCGCCCGAACTAGGCGAGCGCATCCGCGCGGGAACCACGACGGTGCTGATCCCGATCGGCGGCACCGAGCAGAACGGCCCGCACATGGTGCTCGGCAAGCACAACGTGCGCGCCCGGGTGCTGGCCGGGAAGATCGCGCGCGCGCTCGGCAACGCGGTGGTGGCGCCGGTGATCGCGTACGTGCCGGAATCGGCCGGGCACATGCGTTATCCGGGCACCATCGACGTCCCCGCCGACGCCTACCGCAAGGTGCTCGCCGCCGCCGCGCGCAGCCTGAAGGCCGCGGGATTCCGCGACATCGTGTTCCTCGGCGATTCCGGCGACTACCAGAAGGACAACGCGGCGGTCGCGCGCGAGCTCGACCGCGAGTGGGCCGCAACGGGCGCCCGCGCGCACGCGGTCGCCGATTACTATCGGGCGGCGACGACCGGTTTCGCGGCCGCGCTCGAGCGACAGGGCTATACCGCCGCGGAGGTCGGCGTGCACGCCGGCCTCGCCGATACCTCGCTGGCACTCGCTGCCGATCCACGCCTCGTGCGCGCCGATCGCCTGCAGGCCGCGGCGCCGGGCGTCACCGGCGACCCGCGCAAGGCGAGCACTGGCCTCGGCAATGCCGGCGTGGACGCCATCGTCATGCAATCCGTTTCCGCCATTCGTGCCGCGGTCGCGGCGCATTGAAAATAGGAGTCCTCGTGAAGGCCGTCGTCATCCTCGCCGTCGCGCTCGCGTTCTCGCCGGCGGCTATTGCCGGGTCGCCCGCCGCCAAGGGCGTCACCACCGTCCCGGGCATGCCGCCGGTGCCCGATCCCGCGAACCTGTACTCCGAGACGGCGGCGGGCAAGTTGAACGCGGAGGTCGCCAAGGACCTGCCGCGCGTGTACGTACCGCACATCCAGTCGAGCAACGTGTACGTCATCGACCCGGCGACGTTCACCGTGGTCGGCAAGTTCAACGCGGGCTTGAACCCCCAGCACGTCGTACCGTCGTGGGACCTGCGCACGCTGTGGGTCGCCAACAACGCCGAGAACACCAACAAGGGCAGCGTCATGCCGATCGATCCGCGAACCGGCAAGGTGGGCAAGGCCATCCCCGTCGACGATCCGTACAACATGTACTTCTCGCCCGACGGCAAGTCCGCGATCGTCGTCGCCGAAGCGATGAAGCGCCTCGACTTCCGCGATCCGGCCACGATGAAACTGCAGTACTCGATCGACGTGCCGCAATGCGCGGGGATCAATCACGCCGACTTCTCCATCGACGGCCGCTATGCGATCTTCACCTGCGAGTTCTCGGGTACGGTCGCCAAGATCGACATGGTAGAGCGCAAGGTGCTGGGCTACACGCAGGTAATCCAGCCCGGCCGCCCGACCACGATCGTGAAGGGGCCCGACGGCCGCGACGAGGTGATCTGCAAGACCTGGAAGGGCATGCCGCAGGATATCCGCGCCTCGCCCGACGGCAAGCTCTTCTACGTCGCCGACATGATGGCCGACGGCGTGCACGTGGTCGACCTCGACACGTTCCGGCAGGTGGGCTTCATCGAGACCGGCAAGGGCACGCACGGCCTGTACCCCAGCCGCGACGGGAAGAAGCTATACGTGGCGAACCGGGGGTCCAACAAGATCCACGGTCCCCCGAAGGGCAAGGGCGGGGTGTCGGTGATCGATTTCGCGACACAGAAGGTCGTCGCCAACTGGCCGATCCCGGGCGGCGGCAGCCCCGACATGGGCAACGTCAGCGCCGACGGCAAGTGGCTGTGGCTATCCGGCCGCTACGACAACGTGGTGTACGTGTTCGATACGGCGACCGGTGAGGTGAAATCCATTCCGGTGGGCAAGGAGCCGCACGGGCTGACCGTGTGGCCGCAACCCGGCCGGTACTCGCTCGGGCACACCGGGAACCTGCGGTAGCCAACCAGACTTCAGCGCCTTCCGTCGTCTTAGTCTATCTGCTCGATGTGGGCCGCCGCGAGGACCTGAGCCCACTTTCGGTTCTCGACGCCGATAAACTGCGTGAAGGCCTTTGGCGACATGGCTTCAGCTTCGCAGCCGATGTCGATCAGCCGCTTCTGCACGTTCGGCTGAGCCAGTACCGCAGCCATGTCCCGGTTCAGACGCAGCACGATCGGCTGCGCCACTCGGGCAGGTCCGAGGACGCCGAACCAGCTCATCACATTGACTTCCCTGCCAAACATGACGTCCGTGCCAAGCTCGCGCATGGTCGGCACATTGGGAATCATCGGGTGGCGCGTAGGCCCGGTTTGCGCGAGCGCGCGCAACTGGCCGGTGTCGACGCGCGGGGTCAGTCCGGCCGGACCCATCATCATCATGTCGATCTCTCCGGCGACCAAAGCCTGCAGCGCTGGGCCGCCGCCTTTGAAGGGTACGTGTATGACATTGATGCGCGCCTGCAACTCCAACAGTTCCATGATGATGTGTCCCGGCGCGCCATATCCGGCAGAGCCGTAATACAACTCGCCGGGTCTTGACTTGACGTAATCGATGAACTCGGCGAGCGAATGGGCTGGCACTTTCGGGTTCACCACCAAGACATGCGGCGAGCGCGCGACAAATCCGATGGCGGTGAAATCCCTGACCGGATCGTAGGGCACCTTCTTCTTGAGTGCCGGGAGCACCGCCATCCCGCCTGATTCACCGAACAGCAGCGTGTAGCCGTCCGGCGCTGCGCGGGCGACGGCCTCGACCCCGATGATGGAACCGGCTCCGGGGCGGTTGTCTACTACCACCGGCTGCCCCAGGCGCTCCTGCAGCGCCGCGGCGAACACGCGCGCAGCCGCGTCGGTGGTGCCGCCGGGTGGAAACGGCACGATCAATCGGATCGGCCGACTGGGATAATCCTGTGCCGCCGTTGCAGGCAATGCCAGCGCGGCCAGGACCGCCGCTACGCTCTGGGTGAAGCGGCGCCGCGTCCTCGAAGATCGCATTGTGCCTCCTCGTTGTGGTTTCTCCTGCAAGGGGGAAACTGCACAACGCGGATATCACGATGGGACTATGCCTAACTTGATCTGTCTCAAGTTTCGAGTTTTAGAACCACGTGGCGATCCCATCGACCACCCGGTAGCCGTCGTCGACGATGGGCAGGAAGCGCCACTTGTCGAACGTCGTGCAGGGATGCGAGATGTGGCAGCCCACCAGGTCGCCGACCGCGAGGTCCGCGGTCGCGGGCAATTGCAAATACGCGTGTTGATCGTTGAGCGCCGTGATGGCCGCTCCCTCCGGTAACGCCGAAGGGCGCTGGTCGCTGCCCGCACGAAAGCGCCAGCGCGCGAAGGGCATGTGCAGGTCGTAGGAGACGTCGCGCTTGCCCATCGTGAGGATCGCGAGCTCCGGCTCCGGGCGCGACTGCACGTACGACCAGACCTCGATCGCGTCGCGCAGCCCCTCGCCGAGGTCGCCGATCGCGGGTGTGCGCTCGCGCATGCGCGCGGCCGCCTGCGCGTAGCTGTCCGAGTCGTGCGTCAGGTAGCAGCCGCTGCGGATGACGACTTCCGCTCGGTGGTCGCCGACCGCGCGCGGCAGCGCGGCCACGAGGTCGAAGTAGGCGGAGCCGCCGGCGGAGAGCAGCAGCGGGTCCCGCCCGACCAGCCCCTCGTCGAGGCAGCGGCGGGAGACTTCCGCGATGAACGCGACAAAGCGCACGATGCCGGCCTCGCGCTCGGCTTGGGTGGCACCCGGCACCGAACCCTCGTAGCCCTCCACGCCGGCGAGCCGCAGCAACGGGCTCGCCTCCGCGATGCGCCGCGCCACCTCCATCGCCTCCTCCACCGTGCGGCAGCCGGTGCGGCCGCCCGCGAAGCCGCACTCGACCATGAGCGACAGCGGGCGGCCCGCCTGCCGCTGCGCCGCGGCGCGGGCGAGCTGGCCGACCAGCGCAACCGAGTCGGCGATCGCGAAAAACTCGAACGCGGCGTCGCGCGCGATCTCGTCGAGGACATAGGTCACGGCCTGGCGGCCGACGAGCTGGTTGGCCATCAGCACGCGCGCGATGCCCGCCTCGCGGCAGACCCGGAGCTGCTGGACCGTCGCCACCGTGATTCCCCACGCGCCATCGCGCATCTGGCGCGCAAAGAGCTCCGGACTCATCGAGGTCTTACCATGCGGCGCGATCGCCACGCCAGCCGCCTCGCGGAAGCGGCGCATCCAACGCGCGTTGTGGTCGAGCGCGGAAGCCTTCAGTAGCGCGAGCGGCAACGGCAGGTCCTCGCGCAGAACGTTCCAGCCGCGCGCGCCGATGTCGGCGAGCGCGAGCGCGGTCAGGCTGGCGGGCAGCCCCTTGGTGCGGCCGTCGAGGGGTGCGGTCACAGCGCCGCGCTGCACGCGATCTCCACGCGATAGCCGGGGTTCGCGATGCGCGCCTCGACCGTCGCCCGCGCGGGCGCGGCGCCGGGCGCGAGCCACGCTTCCCACGGCCGGTTCATCTCGTCGAAGGTCATGATGTCGGCAAGCCACACGTTGGCGGTAAGTAGCTTCGACTTGTCGGTGCCGGCCTCGCGCAGCAGCCGGTCGATCTTGGCGAGGATCTCCCGCGTCTGCGTCTCGACCGATGCCAGCAGCGTGTCCGGTACCTGCCCCGAGACGTAGACGATGCCGTTGTGGACGACGGCGGCGGAAAGCCGCGAGTTGGGTTCGATTCGTCGGATCATGAGGGCTCCAATAGCGGGACAAGAGGTCTCAGCCAGCAATACTGTCTGCAAGCGACAGCCATTCTCCATCACGGCGCGCCGATTCGAACGCGAGCTCGACGATTTCCACGCTCGCCACCGCGTCCGCGAAGGTGCATGCGGGGCGCGACCGCTCGCGCACCGCGCGCATGAAGTCGCGGGTGGCGCCGCCGGGCGTGGTGTCGGCCGCCATCGTGTCGACGCGGCCGTCGCGCGAGCGGTGCCAGGCGAGCGACCAGCCGATCGGCGCCGTCAGCGGCCGCCGCAGCTCGACGAGGCCGTCGTCGCCGAAGATGCGAATCTCGTCCCACATGTGCCAGCCCTCCTCGATGCAGGTCATCTGGCATTCGAGGTCGCCGAACGCAAGCTCGATGAAGCCGCCGTGGTCGCTGCGCGCGGGATCGCTCGTGCGCAACCGGCTGCGCAGGCGTGTAGGGCGCCGGCCGATGAGCCACGGGACGATGTCGGCCATGTGACTCGCACGGCCGGTGTACGGTCCACCGCCGCCCAACTCCGGCACCAGGAACCAGCCGGCGCGCTCGTAACCCAACTGGACCGTCTGCACGAAGCGCACCTCGCCGATACCGCCGGCGGCGACGATCGCGCGCGCGCGCAGGCAGCCGGCGTCGAACCGGCGGTTGTACGCGACGCCGTTGACGCGCCGTTGCGCGTCCGCGCGGGCCGCGAGCCGGCGCGCGTCGGCCGCGTGCATCACGAACGGCTTGTCGACCAGCACGTCGAGGTCGCGGTCCAGCACCGTCTCGACGTGAACGGCGTGCAGAGTGTGTGGCGTGCTGACGATGGCGAACGCCGGGCTGCGCAGCGCGGGTAGCGCCTCCAAGCGGTCGGTGAGCGGCGCCGCGTACGCATCTGCCAGCGCGCGCGTGGCCGCGCTTGGCTTCGGATCGAAGATCGCCGCGATGCGCACGCCAGCATCTTCCCTCAACGCCGGCACGTGGTAGCGGTGCGCGAACGCGCCGCAGCCCACCATCACCACGTCGAGCGCGGTCATGCTTCTGCGATCCCGGCGAGGAACTCGAGCGAGCGCGACCACGCGAGTGCGGCGGCCGCCGCGTCGTGGTCGGCCGGTCGCGACGGGTCGAAGAAGCTGTGCTTCGCGCCCGGATACACGTGGACCGCGTGCCGCACGCCCCGCTCGGCGAGCGCCGCGCGCAACTCCTCGACATCGGGCAGCGGGATGAGCTCGTCGAACTGCGCGAAGTGCCCGAGGTAGGGGACCTCGATCAGCCCCGCGAGCTCGATCGGCAGGAACGGCTTGGCCGGCTGCCGCGCAAAGCGCATGCGGCCGTAGAACACCACCGCGCCGGCGACGTCGTCGCTGACCGCGGGCAGCAGGTGCGCGAAGCGGCCGCCGAGGCAGAACCCCCAGGGCACGATCGCGCCTGCCTGGCCGAACGCGCCCGCGCGCGTAAGCCGCGCTACCTGGCGCAGGTCGCGCAGGCAGCGGCGGTCGTCGAAGTCGAGGAACACGCGCGCCAACGCCTCGGGCGAGGCGTCCCGCGCCGGAATGCCCTCGCCGCGGAACAGGCACGGCGCGATGGCGCCGAAGCCTTCGCGCGCGAGCCGCATGCACAGATCTTCGATGTGATCGGTGACGCTCCAGATGGCGCCGAGCACGAGGACGGTCGTCCGCGGCGGCGATTCCGGGCGCGCGATGAAGACGGGGATGCGGGCCCCTTCGTAGGCAACGTGCGTGCGTTCGGTTCGTATGGTCATAGGGTCACTCGGGCGCCGCTCGCGGCGGCGCGATAAGCGGCGTCGATCATGCGCGCGGCGGCCGCGCCGGCTTCGATGCCGATGGGGGAAGGCGCTGCGCGCGCGAGGGCGTCGACGAACGCGATGGCGTTCTGCTGGTGGAACTCGCCGCGCTTGAAGCGCGGCACGAGGTCGAGCGTCTCCCAGGAGCGCTCCGGCGCGTCGACGAGGTAGCGGCGAACGAAGCGCTCGGGCGTAATGTCGCGGGAGGCGAGGTCGACGCCGGCGACGAGCATCGTTCCGCGTGTTCCATAAAGCTCGATCGACGCATCGGCCGCGGCGAAGGTGAAGCTCGCCACGACTTCGCCCAGCATGCCGTCGGCCCAGCGGAAGGTGGCGACCCCGAGGTCCTCGACCTCGAGATCCAGCGCCGCGTTGCTGGTCTGCGCGATCACGCTCACCGGAGGCCCGAACAGCATGCCGAGGAGATCCGCCGCATGCACGCCCTCGTCGAGCAACGCTCCGCCGCCGGCAAGCGCACGGCGCACGTACCAGCGCTCGGCGAAGTCCGGCGTGAGCCCGTAGAAGTGACCGTGGCGAATGCGCGCGAGCGTGATGCGTCCGAGCTCGGCGCCGGCCACCGCCTCGCGCAAGCGCTCGGTCACCGGATCGAAGCGCTTGGGAAAGCTCTGCATGAACCACGCCCCGTGCGCGGCGACGGTGCGCGCGATCCGCTCGACGTCGGCGAGGTCGGTGCCCAGCGGCTTTTCGCACAGGATGGCGCAGCCGCGCCGCGCCGCCGCGTCCACCAGCTCGGCGTGGCGGACCGTCTCGCTGCAAATGGCCACGGCGTTGCAGCGGGCGAGCAAGGCGTCGAGCGACGGCTCGAACGGCGCGCCGAAGCGGGCGGCGGCTTCCGCGCCCCGCGATCCATCGTCGTCCCACACCCCCGCGAGCACGCCGCGTGCGGCGAACACCTCGCTCCAGAAGTTGGCGTGGTAGTGGGCGAACGAGAGCACGCCCACGCGCGGTAACGTCATCGTCATGCTGGCGCGACCTCGACCATGCGGCCGTCGAGAGCGCTCGAGCGCATCATCGCCTCGACGACGCGCATGCCCGCGAGTGCATCGGCCGCCGTCGACAGGCGCGGCGCGGCGCCGGCAACGCCGGCGAGCCACGCCTCGTGCAGCCGCTGTCCATGTATTGTCGGCGGCAACGCTGGCGCGTGCCACTGCCCGCCGTGGCGGTCCGCCGCGCAGGCGGCGAAGGCGCCGTGCTCGCTGCGCAGCCACAGCGTGCCTCGCTCGCCGTAGATCTCCATGCGAAAGCGGTCGCAGCCGGCCACTTCCGTCTGTGAGATCTCGTGCGACACGAGTGTCCCGTCGGCGAGCTCGTAGGTCGCGCAGACGTTGTCGACCGTTTCGACTTCGACGCGCCGGCCGTCGCGCAGGATACGAACGGGCACCGCAATGCGCGCTCGCGCACCGACGTGTCGAATCGGACCAAGCAGCGTCAGCACGAGGTCGATGCCGTGGACGCCGAGCTGGTCGGCGACACCGTGCGGGACGCTCGCCTTGCGGAAGAACCAGTCGCCCCAATCCGGTCCGGGTGTGGCGTTGCGCACCCGGGCCGACAGCACGCGG
>JADLEZ010000596.1 GCA_020845855.1 Burkholderiales bacterium | reverse complement strand
TACAACTCGCTCATGCCCAAGAGCTCCGGCACGTTCGCCGAGGTGCTGCGGCAAAGCGGCTACAACACCGCGTGGTACGGCAAGAACCACAACGTCCCCGACTGGCAGTCGAGCCAGGCCGGCCCCTTCGACCTCTGGCCAACCGCCCTCGGCTTCGAGTACTTCTACGGCTTCGTCGGCGCCGACACCAATCAATGGGCGCCGGCACTGTTCGAGGGCACGCTGCCCATCGAGCCGCCGCACGGCAAGGACTATTTCTTCGAGCGCGACATGGCCGACAAGGCGATCGCGCGCATCCGCCTCCTGAACGCGATGGCGCCGGACAAGCCGTGGGTCACGTACTACGCACCGGGCACCGCGCACGCGCCGCACCACGCGCCCAGGGAATGGATCGCCAGGTTCAAAGGCCGCTTCGACCAGGGCTGGGACCGCCTGCGCGAGGAGACCTTCGCGCGGCAGAAGCAGATGGGCATCATCCCGGCGGACACCAAGCTCACGCCGCGCCCGAAGGAGATCCAGGCGTGGGACGGCCTCGATGTCGACCGTAGGAAGGTGTATGCCCGCATGATGGAAGTGTTCGCGGGCGCGCTGTCGTACGTCGATCATCAGATGGGCCGCATCCTCGACGCCATCGAGGAGCAGGGTGAGCTCGACAACACGCTCGTCATCTACATCCAGGGCGACAACGGCGCGAGCGCGGAAGGCACCCCGCAGGGACTGCTCAACGAAATGACGCTGGCCAACAACATCCCGGAGAACTTCAGCGAGATCCTCCGGCGCGTGGACGAGCTCGGCGGCCCGACGACGTACAACCACTTCCCCGTGGGCTGGGCGCACGCCACCAACTCGCCGCTGCAATGGACCAAGCAGATCGCCTCCTACTTCGGCGGCACGCGCAACGGCCTCGTCGTCTCATGGCCGGCGCGGATCAAGGACCAGGGTGGCATTCGCACCCAGTTCCACCACGTCATCGACATCGCGCCGACGATCCTGGAGGCGGTCGGCGTGCCGGCGCCGGCCATGCTCAACGGGGTGCCGCAGACGCCGATCGAGGGCACGAGCATGGTCTACACGTTCGACGACGCGAAGGCGCCGTCGCGCCACCGCACGCAGTACTTCGAGATGCTCGGCAACCGCGCGCTGTACAGCGACGGCTGGATTGCGTCGACCGTGCCTCCCGTCGCGCCCTGGATCGTCGGCGGCCGCAAGCCCGACGTACTCGATTACCAGTGGGAGCTGTACCACGTCGCGCGCGACTGGAGCCAGGCCGACAACCTCGCCGGCAAGGAGCCGGCGAAGCTCAAGGAGCTGCAGGAGCTGTTCTGGATCGAGGCGGCCAAGTACAACGTGCTGCCGCTCGACAACAGCACCATCGAGCGCTTCGACGTGCGCATCCGCCCGAGCCTCACCCGCGGCCGCAACGTGTTCACCTACTTCCCCGGCCAGATCCGGATCCCGGAAGGCACTGCGCCGGATCTGAAGAACAAGTCGTTCAAGCTCGGCGCCTCGGTGGATATCCCGGCAGGCGGCGCGAACGGTGTGATCGCCACCCAGGGCGGGCGCTTCAACGGCTGGGGTCTCTACCTCAAGGACGGCAAGCCCGTGTTCCACTACAACCTGGTCGGCGTGCAGCGCTTCAATTTCGAGGGCAAGGAAAAGCTCGCGCCGGGCAAGCACCTCGTCCTCGTCGACTTCAAATACGACGGCGGCGGCCTCGGCAAGGGAGGGGCGGTCGCGCTGAGCGTGGACGGCAAGCCGGTCGCGGAAGGCCGCATCGAGCGCACCTACGCTTTCCGCGTCTCGCTCGACGAGACCTTCGACGTGGGCGAGGACACCGGCACGCCGGTGAGCGAGGATTACACGGTCCCGTTCAAGTTCACCGGCACGATCGACCGCGTCATCGTCCGCGTTGCGGAGACGACGCTCACCCCCGAGGACGAGGCGCAGCTAACGCGGGCGCGGGTGGCGATCGACCTGTGGAAGTAACGGGCCACGACCAGAACCTGTCTTCAGGATCGAACAGTACGGTCGACACCGGAGCAGGCGGAAGGCTGTCAGGTCGCAGGCGCGCGTTACCGAACGGCGCGCGCAGCGCGCAATGATCGACGCGCTGCTTGCCTCTTCTACGCGGGCGGCGCAGGGCCGCCCCAAGCCGACCGCGGAAGATCCACCGGCCGCAAATTGCGCAGCCCGTCGCGCAGCGACCGCGGACACGTAATTTGCAGACGTCAAGACTCGATCATCGCCAGCGCGCGCGCCCGGTTGACCGCCTGGATGCGGTTCGGCACGCCGAGCTTGGCAAAGAGGTTCTTCAAATGCCACTTCACGGTCTCGGGCCCGATGCGCAGGCTGCGGGCAATCTCTTTGTTGCTCATGCCGCGCCCCACGAGCTGCAGGATCTCGCGCTCGCGGTCGCTGACCTGCGCGAGTGACGCAGGCAGCTCCACCGCTTTCGTTGCGCCACTCGTCGCCTTCGCCGGTCCGGCGGTGAGCTCGTCGAGGTATGCCGCACCCGGCCACGCCGCGGACGTGGGTGCCGGGCGCTCGCGCCCGAACAGCGACTCGACGATGCCGCGCCCCGCGGTGCGCAACGTCTGGCGCATGCCCAAGCGCTCGCCGATCGCGAGCGCCCCGGCGAGTCGCATCGTCGCCTGCGCCCGCTCGCCCGCGGATTCCTGGACCTGCGCGAGCATGAGCAGCCCTTGCGCGCGCAACGGCGCCGACGCGTTCGCGGGCAGGTTGTCCACGGCCGACGCGATCGTGTCGGCACCAGTCGAGCCGACGCGATTGAAGCCGTCGAACCAGCCCAGGCCGATCTCGCACAGATACATCGTCTGCATCCCGGCGACCGTGTCCTTGCCGGAGGCTTGCCACAGCGCGCGCAGGCGATCCGCGCTCGGCGCGAGCTTCGACAGGTCCTTGGGATCCGCCTGCCGCAGCCGGTCGACGCACAGCGCCGCCTCCATGCGGGCCCAGTGCCGCTGGCGCGCGAGCGTACAGCCGTGCTCGAGCACGCGCTGCGCGTCGTCGCGCTGCCCCGCCGCGTCGTGCGACCACGCGAGCGTGGCATACGCAGCCCACAGCCATTCGAGCGGCGCCGCCTGCTCGATCACCGCCAGCCGCTGATCGATCGCCTCCTGTGCCTCGAGCAGCTCGCCACGCTCGAACGCCATGCGCGCGGAGATCGCGCGCGCGAGTGCCGCCGTCACCGAGTGCGCGCCGAACTCCTCGTCCGCGTGCTCGACCGCGTCGGCCCAGGCGTCCTCCGCCGCGCGGCCGTCGCCCTCGTGCCGCGCCGCGAGCCCCACCAGCATCTTCTGGTACGCGACCTTGAGCGGCGTCTGGCACGGCGCGATGTCGCGCGCACGGCGGTACTCGCCGCGCACGATCAGGCTGTAGGCCGCGAGCGTCTTGTGCACGTCGCCAATCCACGCGGGCGCGCCTTCCCGCGCGTCCCAGGTGTCGAGAAAGTCGAGGCGGCTGAAGTCGTCCTGCAACAGCGCGATACCGCCTTCGATCAGCTCCATCGCGGCGGAGATCTCGGGATCGCCGCGCCGGTACAGCTCCCGGATGCGCGCCAGGATGCGGTGCGCCTCGTCGTGGCGCATGGTGAGCGCGAGCGCCCAGGCCTGCGCCGCAAGCAGCCGGGAACGTCCTTCCACGGCCGCGCGAGGGAACTTGGTGAGCCAGTCGATCAGCGCGACGTACTCGCCGTGCTCGATAAGGCTCATCGCGTGTCGATCCACGATGTCGATGGCGCGCGCCTGGTCGCCGGCGGCGAGCGCGTGCCGTACCGCTTCCACCCACAAGCCCGCCGCCTCGAACCATTCGCTCGCGCGGCGATGCAGCTCGGGCTCCGCCCCCGGCTCGCGCTCCCTTAGCCGCGCGTGCAGGAACTCCGCGAACAGCGCGTGGTAGCGGAACCACCGCCCTTGCGGGTCGAGGACGACGATCAGCAGGTGGCGCCGTTCGATGTCGGCGATGGTGGTCGCGCCCTGCTTCAGCCCGCTCACGTGCTCGCACAGCTCGGCGCAGAAGCGGCCGAGGATCGAAGTGCGAATCAAAAACGACTGCGCGTCCGCGGGCAGGCCTTCGAACGCTTCCTGCGCAAGATACTCGCGCAGGACGCGCGCGTCGCCGGTGAAGCCGCGCACCAGGCTTTGCAGGTGCTTCTTGGTGCCGAGCGCAACCAGCATCATCTGCAGGACCGCGGGCCAACCCTCGGAGATCGACTGCAGCTGCGCCACGTCGCGCGCCGCGAGCGTCGTGCCGAGCGCGCCTTCCGCGAGCGCTGCGGTCTCCGCGCGCGTGAGGGCGAGCGTCTCGGGGCCGATCTCCTGCACCTTGCCTTCCGCGCGCAGCTTGCCCAGGCGAAGGTTCGGCAGGCTGCGCGCCGCGATCGCGACGTCGAGATTGTCCGGCGCATGCGCGACCAGGCTCGACAGGATGTCGTCGATCGCCTCCCGGCGTACGCTGTGCAGGTCGTCGATGACGAGGACATAGCGCTCGCGGCTCGCAGCGATCTGGTTGAGAAGCGGATTGAGCAGCGCCGCCGATCCCGGCATCGGTCCGCCGCGCGACAGCTCCATCACGTCGGCGCCGATGGCGCCGTCGGCCGCGTTCAGCGACGCCGCGAGATAGCCCAGGAACGCGGCGACGTCGTCGTCGTCGGCGTCGACCGACAGCCACGCCACGCGCACGCCGTTCGCGGTCAGCGCCTTCTGCCACTGTGCGAGGCACGCTGTCTTGCCGAACCCGGGACCCGCATGCAGGAGCGTCACGCGCGCGGCGGGCGGCACACCGAGGCGCTCGATCAGGCGCGCGCGCTCGATCCAGCGCGAAGGCACCTTGGGCAAGGCGATCTTCGTCGACAGGAAGAACGGCTCGAGCGCCTTCGGCGGCGCGGCCTTGGTCGGTGAGCTTCCCACGGCGAATACGATAGCCGCCGCGCGGGCCCTGTCAAGCGCGCAGCAGGAGACCGAGCACGCGGCGAAACACCGCGCCGTACGGCGGGCGCAGCACACGCAGGACGTCGACGCGCGGCGCGACGTAGACGCCGCGGGCCACGCTGAACGCCTTGAAGCCCTCACCGCCGTGGTAGCGGCCGAAGCCCGAGTTGCCGCAGCCGCCGAACGGCAGCGCGCCCTGGAACACGTGCTGCATCACGTCGTTCACGCAGACCCCGCCCGACGTGGTGGACGCGAGCACCTGTTCAGCCTCGCGCGCGTCGTCGCCGAAGTAGTAGAGCGCGAGCGGGCGCGGGCGGTCGTTGACGTATGCAACGGCGTCGTCGATCCGGCGATAGGTGAGCACCGGCAGCAGCGGGCCGAAGATCTCGTCGCGCATGACCGCTGCATCGTCGGGCGGATCGACGAAGAGCGTGGGCGGGACCTTGCGCACGGGTGCGGCGAACGTCTCGCGGGCCGGATTGATCTCGACGACGCGCACGCCGCGCGCACGCGCGTCCTCGACGTAGGACATCATGCGCGCGTGCTGCGCCGGCGTGACCTGCGCCGTGTAGTCGGGGTTGTCGCGCAGCGTCGGGAACATGCGCGCCACCGCCGCGGTCATGTGCCCGATCAGCGCCTCGCGATCGTCCTCGTGCACCAGGACATAGTCGGGCGCGATGCAGGCCTGGCCCCCGTTGATCGCCTTGCCGGCCCAGATCCGCGCCGCCGCCTGCGCGAGGTCCGCGCCGCGCCCGACGATCGTCGGCGACTTGCCGCCGAGCTCCAGCGTGACGGGAGTCAGATTGTCGGCGGCAGCGCGCATTACGCGGCGCGCGACACGCGGGCTGCCGGTGAACACAAGATGATCGAACGGCAGCGCGGCGAACGCCGCCCCCACTTCAGCGTCACCGACGAAGGCCGCGACTTCGCTTTCGTCGAAGCGCGCCGCGAGGAGCTCGATCAGGAGCCGCGCTGTGGCCGGCGTGAACTCGGAGAGCTTGAGCATCGCCCGGTTGCCCGCGGCGAGCGCTTCGGCGAGCGGCGACAGGCCGATCGCCACCGGGAAATTCCACGGAACCATGATGCCGATCGATCCCAGCGGCTGGTAGCGCACGATCGCCTTGGCGCCGAGCCAGCCGAGCCCGAGCTCGGGCCGCCGGCGCTGCGGCCGCATCCAGCGGCGCACGTGGCGGCGCGCGTGCTTGAGCGCGCCGAGCGGCAGCAGGAGGTCGCTCAGGCGCGTGTGATCGTGCGAGCGCCACGAGTAATCTTCGGCCATCGCGTCGCAGATGCGCCGCTGGTTGGCGAGGAGCAGCGCGATCGTGCGGTCGATGCGGTCGATGCGCAGCGCGGCGGAGGGCGCGCCGTCGGCGCGGAACGCCGCCTGCTGCCGCTGCAGAACAAGCCGCATGCGGGCGACGACGGTGGGTGACGCGGCGGCGATCGGAAGAGAAAGGTCGGTCATATCGGTGCGTCCAGCGTGCGCCCCCCCTCACCCCAGCCTTCTCCCCGCACGCGGGGAGAGGGTGCCCGACAGGGCGGGTGAGGGGATGATCGTTCCAAGATGTGGCGAGCATAGGCGTTCAGCGAGCCGCGCGCGCCCCCTCGCCGGGGGGGCCGGCGACCGACACCCGAGCGTTAACTTGTCGCCAGTGCGAGGCCCCCTTGCGGCCTGCCATCGACGACGAGGACACCATGCGATTCATCGACTTCTTCGACCAGG
>JADLEZ010000595.1 GCA_020845855.1 Burkholderiales bacterium | reverse complement strand
TCACCCCCGGCAGCGAAACGGTCACCGCGGTGCAGGCGCGCCTGTACCTGCGCGAGCGCGTGACCAAGCTCGGCCTGGCACCCCTCACCAGCATGTTCCTCCACGGCGAGAATCAGCCGGCGGCCGGACGCGACTACCGCCCCGAAGTGCACGACTCCGACATCCTGCTCATCCAGTCGGGGACCGGCGAATGGATCACGCGCCCGCTCGTCAACCCCAAGCGGCTCCTCGTCACCTCGTTCTCGCTCACCAATCCGGTGGGCTTCGGACTCATGCAGCGCGATCGCTCGTTCGCCAACTATCAGGACCTCGAAGCGCGCTACGAACTGCGCCCCAGCGCCTGGGTCGAGCCGCGCGGTGCCTGGGGCGCCGGGCGCATCGAGCTCGTGCAGATCCCGACCCCGGACGAGACCAACGACAACATCGTGGCGTTCTGGGTGCCCGATACGCCGCCGGTGCCGAAGAAGCCCTTCGACTTCGCGTATCGCATCCGCTGGCAGAAGGACAGCGAGGTCAAGCCCCCGCTCGCCTACGTCGCGCAGACGCGGCGCGGCCACGGCTACTCGCGAACGCCCGATCCCTCGGTCGGGTTCGCCGTCGACTTCGAAGGCGCGGTATTCAAGAAGCTTCCCGCCGACGCCGAGGTGGAGCCGGTGGTGACCGCCGACGGCAACGGCGAGGTCCTCGAAAGCCACGTCTACCGCAACGACGTCACCGGCGGGTATCGCCTGCGCCTGCGCGTGAAGCCCATCGACGACAAGAAGCCCGTCGAGCTCCGCGCGTTCCTGCGCTCCGGCGCCAATACGCTGACCACCACGTGGAGCTACATCCTCCCGCCGGAGTGATCGCCGGGGCCGACATGCGCGATGCGGGGCCGCAGACGCTCGGCGCCCGGCTGCGCGTCACACTCGGCGCCGCCGGGGCGAGTGCTGCCGTGCGCACCGATGCCCGGGGACGGACCCGCCTCGTGACCACTCCGGACCTCGCGCGCAGCCCGCTCGCGCCGCGGCCGTGGCGCGGCCGCGCCGGCGTCGACCTCGCCCCACCCGGGGCAGCGGTGCGCGGGTCTTGGTTCCAGGCTGCGAGCCGCCGGCGCCTGCTGCTCATCCTCCTGGTGGTCGGCCTCACCTGGCTCGCCACCGCGCTGATGAGCGCGGTGCTGCCGTACCACGGCACGCGCCCGCTGGAGATCGCGATCCTCGTGCTCTTCGCGATCCTCTTCACCTGGGTGGCGCTCGGCTTCTTCACGGCGCTGGCCGGCTTCGCGCTGCTCGCGACCGGCCGCGATCGCTTCGCCATCTCCCGGACCGCCGCGGCCGACGCGCCGATCGCCGCCGACGCGCGCACCGCGATCGTGATGCCGATCTGCAACGAAGACGTGCCGCGCGTGTTCGCGGGCCTGCGCGCGACGTACGAGTCGCTCGCCCGCACCGGCGAGATCGCGCACTTCGATTTCTTCGTGCTGTCGGATACCAGCGATCCCGACCACCGCGTCGCCGAGCTCGCCGCGTGGAACGACCTGTGCGGCAGCGTCGGCGGCTTCGGACGCATCTTCTATCGCTGGCGGCGTCATCGCATCAAGCGCAAGAGCGGCAACATCGCCGATTTCTGCCGCCGCTGGGGGCGCCGCTACCGCTACATGGTAATCCTCGACGCCGACAGCGTGATGAGCGGCGCCTGCCTCACCACCCTCGTGCGCCTCGCCGAGGCCAATCCCGACGCCGGAATCATCCAGACCGCGCCGCGCGCCACCGGCCGCGAAACGATGTACGCGCGCATGCAGCAGTTCGCCACCCGCATGTACGGCCCGCTCTTCACCGCCGGCCTGCACTACTGGCAGCTCGGCGAGTCGCATTACTGGGGCCACAACGCGATCATCCGCGTGGCACCGTTCATGCGCTACTGCCAGCTCGAGCGCCTGCCCGGCAAGGGTGCGCTCTCCGGCGAGATCCTCTCGCACGACTTCGTCGAGGCGGCGCTCATGCGGCGTGCCGGCTGGCGGGTGTGGATCTGCTACGACCTGCCCGGCAGCTACGAGGAGATGCCGCCCAACCTCCTCGACGAATTGAAGCGCGATCGCCGCTGGTGCCAGGGCAACCTCATGAACGCGCGGCTCATGCTCACCCGCGGCCTGCATCCCGCGCATCGCGTGGTGTTCATGACGGGCGTGATGGCGTACCTGTCGGCACCGCTGTGGTTCGCCTTCCTGGCGCTGTCGACGCTCCAGGTCGCCCTGCACGCGCTCGTCCCGCCGCAATACTTCACCGCGCCGTACCAGCTCTTTCCCTTGTGGCCCGAGTGGCGCCCCGAATGGGCCTTGAGCCTCGTCACCGGGACGGCGACGCTGCTCTTCGCACCGAAGCTCCTGTCGATCCTCCTCGTCCGCGATGCGCGGCACGGCGGCTACGGGGGGCGCGGCGCGCTCGTCGCGGGCGTGCTCCTGGAGATCGTCGTCTCGGCGCTGCTCGCCCCGATCCGCATGCTCTTCCATACCAAGTTCGTGGTCATGGCGATTTTGGGCTGGGCGGTGCAGTGGAAGTCGCCGCCGCGGGAGGACTCGCAGACTGGATGGGGCGAGGCTGTGCGTCGGCACGGCGTGCACACCGCGCTCGGCATCGCCTGGGCGGCTGGCATCTACCTCCTCGACCCCGGTTTCCTGTGGTGGATGGCACCGGTCGTGTTCGCACTCGTCGCCTCGATTCCGCTGTCGGTCTTCACGAGCCGTACGTCGCTCGGGCAACGCCTGCGCCGGCGCGGCCTCTTCCTCATTCCGGAAGAAGCGGCGCCGCCGCTGGAGGTCGCCGACACCGCCCGCTACGCACAGGAAGCCCCCGCGCCGCCGGGATTTGCCGACGCCGTGCGTGATCCCGATCTCAATGCGCTCGTGGCCGGCATGGGGGATGCGCGGCCAGCGCTGCCCGCCGGCGAGCGGGAGTTGCGCGATCGCCTGGTCGAGCGCGCGAGCGGCAGCAGTGCCGCCACGCTATCGCCCGCCGAGCGCGCCAAGCTCCTCTCCGATCCGCTCGCCATGGCGGCGCTGCACCGGCTGCTCGGACCGCGGGCCGGACCGCCATCGCCTGCACCCGGCTCGTGAACGCACGCCCCGCGCGTCAGCGCGCGCGGTCGATCGTCGCGAGCTTCGCCGCGTAGAGGTCGTGATCCGGCTGCGTCGTGCTGTTGGTGACCGCGAGGGTGAGGTGGGCGCGCGCATGCGCACCGTCGCCCAGACGCAGATACGCCATGGCGAGCCAGAAATGCACCTCGGGATCGTCGGGCGCACGGGTCAATTCCAGCAGCAGCCAGTCGCGGGCACCGCGGGCATCGCCCGCCTGCATCGCCGCGATTCCACGTCGCAAGTGCGCGAAGGGTGGATCAGGCTCGATCTGCGCCAGCGCCGCGGCAACGGCGCGTGCCTCGGTGAGCTTCCCCGCGGCATCGAGCACCGTGACGAGATTGGCCAGCACCTGCGGATTGCGCGGCTCGCGCGCGAGGACGACGCGAAGCACCGCCTCCGCGCGGCTCGATCTCACCTTCGAGATACGCGCGCATCGGCGGCGACAGCGCGAAAACGTCGGCTGCATCGATGCGCACCGCCGGCGGCGCGAAGCGTGCATCGGCGAAGTACTGCGTATCGAGCGGCGCGCCGGGCTCGCGTGGCGCGCCCGCGCACGCGGCGAGGACCGCACAGGCGACGACCGCGATGACCTGCCGCACGATGCCCACCTCATCCCTCCCGCTGGTGCATCGCCGATTGTAGGCCCGGCGACCGCGCGCCGCACTACCGACACGGCGGCGATTCGCGGCGACGCCGCGCACCATGCCGGCGAAGGTACGGAGGGCAGAATCAGGGGGTCGCCGCACCCGGCACCGCGAACGTCGCCTGGAAGCCGCGCGTTCGTCCCGGGATTGGCGACACCAGCGCAAGTTTTCCGCCGGTGCCGGCAGCAATCGCGCTGACGATGGCCAGACCGAGGCCCGAGCCGTCACGGCGCGCCAGGCCGCGTTCGAACGGCTGGCCCAGACGCGCAAGGGTCTCGGGTGCGACGGCGAGTC
>JADLEZ010000594.1 GCA_020845855.1 Burkholderiales bacterium | reverse complement strand
TCATGCCGGCGAGAACGTCCTCGAAGGTCCCGCCGCAGGCGCCGAGCACGCGCACCGGCAGGATGTTGACCTCGTTGGCGATGCCGGCCACGCCGATGCCGTTGTTGGTGTTGGCGGCGATCTGCCCCGCGACGAACAGCCCGTGCCACGAGCTGTCTTCGCGAATCCCCCCGCAATCGCTCCAGTCGCCTTCGTCGCGAGGGTTGGGGTCGCGCGCGTCGCCGTCGCGCGCCGCGCCAGGGTCGGTGATGAAGTCGTAGCCCGGCAGCACGCGCCCGGCGAGGTCGGGGTGGGGAACGATGCCGGTGTCGACCACGGCGACGGTAATGGTCGACGCCGAGGGTTGCAGCTCCCACGCGGTCTCGACGTTGATGCCGGCCAGCGCCCCGTGCAGCGACCACTGCGCGCCATACAGCGGATCGTTGGGAACCGCCATCGCCCGCGCGCGGCGGACCGGATCGGCATACTGCACTTCCGGCTCTTCCTGGATGAGGCGCGCCATGTCCGCGAGCAGCTCGGCCCCTTGCGCGGTCGCCGTTTGCAGGACATAGACGTGCGCGATCTGGCGCTCGAGCGTGAGCGTGGTGCCCACGAGCTTCGAGAGCCGGTTCAAAAAACCCGGCCAATCCGGCGTCACGCCGTCCTTGAGGCGAATCATCAGGCGCCGGCCCTGCACGCCGTCCGCGGCCGACCTCGCCTTCGGCACGAGGTGGGGCATGATGGGCTCCGCCCACAGCACGCTGCGGTCGACGCGCAGCCTTTTCACCATCGCCGCCGCGTCGGCCTCGTCCACCGGCGCGGGCAGCGCGAGCTCGAGGCCACCGGTGCGCGTGGTGCCGGTCAGGGTGAGCGTCGTGCCGGTCAGCGACTCCAGCAGCGCCCGCGCCTGCGGAGGGAGCTCTCCGCGCGCTGCGGCATACGGATGCAACATGACGCGCAGCGACCCCACCATCTCGGCGTGCGCCGGCAGCGCCGCACCCACGGCGAGCGCCGCGGCCATCATGCAGGCATGACGAATACGTAGTACGAGCATCCGCGAGACTCCCCGTGCGTGGTCCAGCCGGCGGGCTGTTGTTGACGACACGCAAACACAGTGCCAGCCTGGCCCGGAGCTATGCCGCCAGCATACGCCGACTCGACGCGAGATTACCAGCGGAACCGCGTGAAAGGATTAGGAATTTGGACGAGCGGCAGTCTTTTCGCGCGCCATGTCGTCGCGGAAAGGCGCCAGCGTGCTCACCATCTGGGCGAACACCTTGGGATTGGCGGCGATGACCTGCCCGCCGTGCAGGTAGTTGGCGTCGCCGTTAAGGTCGCCGATCAGCCCACCGGCCTCCAACACGAGGAGGCTTCCCGCCGCCACGTCCCACGGGTTGAGGCCGACTTCCCAGAACCCGTCGTAGAAGCCCGCGGCGACGTAGGCAAGGTCGAGCGCGGCCGCGCCCGGGCGGCGCAGGCCGGCCGTGTGCGTGATCATCGCCTTCATCATCGCGAGGTAGGTGTCGAGGAAGCTGCCGTCGCGGAACGGAAAGCCGGTGCCGACCAGGCAGTCGCGCAGGTGCGTGCGCCGGGAGACGCGCATGCGGCGGTCGTTGAGGAACGCGCCGCGTCCGCGCGTGGCGGTGAACAGGTCGTTGCGTACAGGATCGTAGATGACTGCCTGTTGCACCACGGTCTTATGCGACAGCGCGATCGACACGCAGTACTGCGGAAAGCCATGCAGGAAGTTGGTGGTGCCATCGAGCGGATCGATGATCCACACGTAATCGGCGTTGGGGTTCGCACCCTTGTTGGTGCCTTCCTCGGCGAGGATGGCGTGATCGGGATAGGCGGCCAGCAAGGTCTCGACGATCGCGGCTTCGGCGGCATGATCGATCTCGCTCACGAAGTCCTTTGGCCCCTTGGCGGTGACGGTGAGGAGGTCCAAGTCGCGCGCGCCGCGGTTGATGAGGTTCCCGGCGCGGCGCGCGGCCGTCACGGCAGTCGTGAGCATCGGATGCATGGTGCTATTTTAACCGCTTGAGCGACCCCGCCTCCCGCCTCGCGCGCGTCCGCGTCGTGCTGGTGCACACGACGCATCCCGGCAACGTCGGCGCCGCCGCGCGCGCGATGTTGACGATGGGACTCGACCGCCTCGTGCTCGTGGCGCCCGCGCGCTTTCCCCATCCCGACGCGCACGCCATGGCGACCGGCGCGGTGGACGTGCTCGCGCAGGCGCGCGTGGTGCCCGCGCTGGCCGACGCGCTCGCAGGTTGCGCGCTCGCGATCGGGCTGTCGGCGCGGCCGCGCGCGTTCGCCGGGCGCGTGCTCGCCGTGCGCGACGCTGCGCGCGAAGCGGTCGTGCGCGCGGCCGGCGGCGACGTGGCGCTCGTGTTCGGTACCGAGATGTCGGGGCTGTCCAACGAGGAGCTCGCGCAATGCGGCATCGCGGCGACCATCCCCGCCAACCCCGCGTACCCGTCGCTCAACCTGGCGGCGGCGGTGCAGGTCGCGGCCTACGAGTTGCGCGTCGCCGCGGGGGAAGGCGCGGTGTGGCATGCGCCGCGCTTCGCCGCCGCGACCCACGACGAAGTGGAGGCGCTGTATGCGCACGCCGCGGACACGCTCGCCGCGATGCGCTTCCTCGATCCTTCGCGCCCGCGCCGCCTGCTGCCGCGGCTGCGGCGGCTCTTCGGTCGCGCGGGGCTCGAGCGCGAGGAGGTGAACATCCTGCGCGGCATCCTCGCGCGCGTCGACCGG
>JADLEZ010000593.1 GCA_020845855.1 Burkholderiales bacterium | reverse complement strand
TCGGCCAGTCCCCGCAGGGCACGCACCGGACCGAGCTTGCCCCACGCCACCAGCGGCCCGATGAGGGCGCCGACCAGCAGCGCCAGGATCGACACGGCTAGGGTGGTCAGCGTGGCCCGGAGCAGGGCGAACCCCCAGCCCGCCGTCACCATGGTGTCGAAATAGCTCATCGAACAGTGTGATCCGGATTCGTCACGGGGTGCGCATGCACCCGGCTACCGCCGATGGATGCCGCGCGCCGACTTCTGATCGGCCGGACCTGCGCGAGAACTGCCTACTTCGTCGGCGTGTAATCCGAATTGAACCACTTTTTCGACATCACGAGCAGCGTCCCGTCGGCGAGCATCTCGTTGATGGACTTGTCGAACGCCTGCTTCAACTCGGTATCGTCCTTGCGCAGGCCGACCGACACCCCCTCGCCGAAGACGCCCCCGGAGAACAGCGGGCCGCTGTTCGCGAACTCCTTGAATTCCGGTTTGGCGAACGTGGCGCGCATGGCCGACAGGGAGGTGAAGATGCCGTCGAGCCGCCCGGCGGTCAAGTCGAGGTCGCGTTGCTCGGTAGTCTTGTACTCGCGCACCGTCACCGTGTCCTTGAGGTACTGGTCCAGGAAATTGGCCTGGATGGAGGCAGTCTGAACGCCGATGACCTTTCCTTTGAGCGCGGGCTTGATCGCGTCGATCGCCTTCTGCGCGGCAGCCTTGTCGCCTGCCAGGCTGAAGCGCACGCCGCTTCCGGGTAGGTTGGCGAGCGGCCCTTTCAGGCTGGCGCCGAGCCCGTTCGGCGCCTCGGCATACGAGCGCGAGAAGGCGATCGTTTCGCGCCGCTTGTCGGTGGCGTTCATCCCGGACATGATGGCGTCGAACTTGCGTGCAACCAGCGCGGGGATGATGCCGTCCCAGGGCTGCGCGATGACCACGCAATCCAGCTTCGCGCGCTTGCACATCTCCATCGCCACGTCGATCTCGAAGCCGACGATCTTTCCGTTCGCCTCGGTCATGTTCCAGGGGGCATACGAGGCCTCCGTCGCAATGGTCACCTTCCTGGGCTGCGCGAGCGCGGCGCCGGAGATCACCTGCAGCGCGACCATGCAAAAGACGAGTAGTGCGGACTTCATGGCGGACCCTCCCTGATCGGTGTACCTGACTCTGCGGAAAGGCTCGAGCGTGGAGCACACCGGCGTGAACGGCCGGGTCTCCAAGGTCACGGGCCTTCGAGGCGCAATTTAGTTGCATTCGAGCCGGCTTCGTCAATCGAATAAACGGCGCCGGCGGTTGATTTATCCGCACGTTGGCCGACGTGCCGCGCCTTGCGCCCGCCGCATAGAATTCGCACTTGTCTACCCCCGGCGAACCCTCGCAGCGATGACAGGCGATCAAGTCGGACCCCAGGAGCATTCGGTGAGCCTCTTCGCCGGCGACCGGCCGCGGACGCCGCGGCAGTTCGGCCGGATCTTCCCGCCCGACCCGGCCTGGCTGCTGCGCCAGCCGTTCGAGCCGGTGCTCGACCCAACCCTGCCGATCGTCGATTGCCATCATCACCTGTGGAACGTCGAGGGCAACCGCTACCTGCTGGAGGAGCTGGCTCCCGACCTGCATTCCGGTCACAACGTCGTCGCGACCGTCTACATGGAGAGCCAGGAGCGCTACCGTGAAACCGGGCCGCCCGAGCTGCGGCCGGTGGGTGAAACCGAGTTCGTCGCCGGGCTCACGGCGGACGGCGGCGCTTGCGGCCCCACCCGGGTCGCGCGGGGAATCGTCGGCTTTGCCGATCTGAGTCTGGGCGCGCGAGTGCAGCCGGTGCTGGAGGCGCAGATCGCCGCGGGCGCCGGCCGCCTCACCGGCATTCGCTACGCCACCGCCTGGGACGCCAGCGCGGTGATCGGCAACAGCTTCGGCATCACGGCGGCGCAGGTGCTGCGGCGAGCGGACGTGCGCGCCGGACTCGGCCGCTTGGCACCGCTGGGACTCGCGTTCGATGCCTGGGTCTTCCATCCGCAGTTGCCGGCGGTGGCCGAGGTCGCGCGCGCCAATCCCGCCCTGACCGTCGTCCTGGGGCATACCGGCGGTGTGCTGGGCTATGGTCCGTACACCGGCCAGCACGATGCGGTCTTTGCCGCCTGGAAGCGCGCGATGATCGACCTGTCGAAGCTGCCGAACGTGGTGGTCAAGCTGGGCGGGATGCTGATGCGCCTGGCGGCCTTCGATTACCTGGCCCAGGCGGCGCCGCCGTCCTCGCACGAGCTCGCCGCGTACTGGCGGCCGTACATGGAAACCTGCATCGAGGCCTTTGGCGCCGACCGGTGCATGTTCGAGAGTAATTTCCCGGTGGAGAAGATGGGCACGAGCTATGCAAGCCTGTGGAACGCCTTCAAGCGGATTGCCGCGGGCGCCTCGGAGAGCGAGAAGCGGTCGCTGTTCGGCGCCACGGCGCGTCGCGTGTACCGGCTCGATTGAATCGCCATGAGTGCCGGCCGGCCGTACTCCGGAGTCACGGTGCTCGATCTCGCGCACGAGCTGGGAAGTTATGCTTCCCGGCTGTTCGCCGATCTGGGCGCCGACGTGATCCGTGTGGAATCGTCGCGCGACGCCGATGGCCCCACGCAGGCGGGCGGCGAGGCGGCGAGCGCCGCCCGATCGACCTTCGTGTTCTGCAACGCCGGAAAGGCCCGCATCGAGCTCGACCCGCGCCGTGCCGACGATCGTGCGCGGCTTGCCGTGCTCGTGCGGCGCGCGCAGCTCGTGTTCATGGAGCGCGGCGGTTTGTTCGCCGACGAGATCGAATGGGTGCGCAGCCGCAACGCGTCGCTGGTGATCGCCCACGTGTCGCCGTTCGGCATGACCGGCCCGCACGCCCATTGGCGGGCGAGCGACCTCACGCTGCAGGCCGCGGGCGGCATCGCCTGGCTGTGCGGCCGGCCCGGCGAGCCGCCGCTGCGCCTGGCAGCCGGCCAATCCGCGATGATCACGTCGACCTACGCGGCCGCGGTGGCGGCGGTTGCGTTGTTCGATGCCGAGGCGAGCGGACAGGGCCACCTGATCGACGTCTCCGGACAGGAGTGCATCGCGCACTCGCTCCAGCATTCGCTGCAGGCTTACGACCTCGAAGGCGTGGTCGCCTCGCGCAGCGGAGCCGGCACGCGCGATGCCGCCGAAGCCATCTTCAAGTGCAAGGACGGCCGCATGCTGGTGGCCTCACCCGTCGGCCTCGGGCCTTCCTGGCACAGCCTGGTGGACTGGATCGCCGAAACCGGCCACCCGGCCGGGGCCACGCTCAAAGCGCCGTGCTGGCTCGACGCGCGCTGGCGCAAGACACCGGAGGCGCAACAGCAGTTTCGCTGTGCGTTCGCGGCGTTCATCGCGCTCTACAGCAGAAAGGAGATCCTGCGCGAGGCGCTGGCGCGCAAGATCGTCATGGCGCCGGTCAGCCGGATCGGCGACGTACTGGACGACGAGCAGCTCGCGCACCGCGACTTCTTCGTTGCGATGGCGGGCTGTGTTGCCGATCGCCCGATCCGCTTTCCCGGCGCGCCGTACCAGTTCTCCGAACCGGTGTGGGCGGTAGGCAAATGAGCGCCGCAGGGCCGTCCCAAGGCGCTCGCCCCCTCGGGGGGAGGCGGCGCGCAGCGCCGCTTCGGGGGGAGCATACTACCTTTCTAAGCGGCGTGCGCATCGCCGATTTCTGCTGGGCCGGGGCGGGGCCGTTCTGCACCAAGCTGTTCTCGGACTTCGGCGCGCAGGTACTGAAGATCGAGAGCAGCACGCGCGTGGACCCCGTGCGCGCCGGCGGCCCGCACAAGGACGGCATCGCGGGGATCAACCGCAGCGGCTATTTCGCGTCGCGCAACAGCGGCAAGCGCAGCGTGACCCTGGACCTGAAGACCGATCAGGGCCGGCGGCTCGCGCTGCGCCTGATCGCGAAATCGGACGTGGTGACCAACAACTTCGGTCCCGGCGTCATGCAGCGGCTCGGACTGGGCTACGACGAGGCGAGGCAGGTCAAGCCCGACATCATCCACCTGTCGATGCCGATGTATGGCCAGGACGGGCCGCGCGCGGCATTGCTCGGCGTCGGCATGACGATCAGCGCGGTCACCGGCCTCCTGTGGATGACGGCGTATGGAAGCGACGACCCCGTCGGCCCGGGCACCCACTACCCGGACCACGTGGCGAATCCCTACCACGCGGCGTTCGCGATCCTCGCGGCCCTGCGGCATCGCCGCAAGACCGGGCGCGGCATGCGCATCGACTTGGCGCAGGTGGAGTCGACCGTCAACTTCATGGGACCGGCGATCGTCGAGTTCGAGTGCACCGGCCGCGAGCCGCGGCAGGTCGGCAACCGCTCGCTGTCGGACGCACCGCACAACCTGTTCCGCTGCGCCGGCGACGACTCCTGGTGCGCGATCGCCGTGCAGGACGACCGCCAGTGGCTCGCGTTGGCCGCGGCGATGGGACGCGCCGACCTTCACGCCGACGTTTCGCTGCGCAGCGCGGCGCAGCGCCTTGCGCGGCTCGAGACGGTGGAGCAGGCGGTGGCGGCTTGGACGGCGCAGCGAAGCGTCGCGGACGTGGTGCAGCGCCTGCAGGAGGCGGGCGTGCCGGCGGCGCCGGTGGCGCGACCGGACGACCTGCTGCTGCGCGACGAGCACCTGGCCGCGCGCGGCTACTGGCAGCCGGTCGATCATCCGGAGGTCGGCGTGACCACCTTCACGTCGCCGCCTTACCTGGTCGACGGCGAGCGCGTGAAACTCGAGCGTCCGCCGCTCATGGGGGAACACACCGACCAGGTGCTGCGCGAAGTGCTCGGCTGCAGCGACGGCGAGATCGGGCAGCTCCGCGAGCAGGGGATTCTGAGATGAGATGGGTCCACGAAATGGGGTACGTCCCCGAAATGGGGTACGTCCCCGAAATGGGGTACGTCCCTATTTCAAGCGAAAAGGGGTACGTCCCCATTTCAAGGGCTTTCCTGCCGCCACGCGATCATGAGCGGGTCGACCGCGGTGCCATTTTTATGGTAGGCTCAATGGCATGAAAGCCACCATCGATGCCGCTGGCCGGATCGTCGTTCCCAAGGCGCTTCGCCTCGCGCTGGGCCTGAAGCCCGGTCAGCCGCTGGAGATTCGCGCCGGCGATGGGCGCCTCGAGATCGAAATCGCTGCGACTCCGATGCGGTTGCGCAAGCGCGGCAAGGGCATGGTCGCGGTGCCGGACGCGTCGCTACCTGCGCTGACTTCCGACCTCGTACGCGAGACATTGGAGCGCGTTCGCCGTTGAAAGCCGCCGATACGAGCCTGGTCGTTGCGGCTTTCGCGTCCTGGCACGAGCAACACGAGCCCGCGCGGCGCGCGCTCGATGCCGGCCTTCGCCTGATCGAGCACTGTGCGCTGGAGACCTATTCCGTGCTGACGCGACTGCCCGCGCCCCATCGCAGCCCGGGCGCGGTGGTCCGTGACTTCCTGGCCGCGCGGTTCCCGCAGCCGCTGCTGCGCATGACCGCGAGCGGTCATCGCGAGTTCATCGACTCCCTGCCGGAGCAGGGCATTGCCGGCGGCATGGCGTACGACGCCCTGGTGGCCGCGACCGCAGCCGCAGCGGGCGTCCAACTCGTCACCTGCGACCGCCGCGCCCTTCCTGTTTACGAGCGGTACGGCGTGCAAGTGCACTTCGTCGGGACCTGACGTCGTTCGTTGCGGCCCTCGTCTTCGCGTTCGCCTGGTGGTCATCGAGGGCTTGTTCGCGCCCGCGCGTCGACGCGGGCGAGCAGCGAGTCCGCGCCGGCGGTGACGGGCGGGAGCCGCATGCGCGCGAGCCGCTCGGCGTCCGCGCGCGGCACGCCGAGCGCGAGGAGGATCCCGCGCGCGATCCCCGCTTCGTAGCCCGCCGGCGGCGAGCTGAGCGCGATCGCCTGGAACGCGGCGAAGACCGGTCCGATGACGAGGTCGAAGCCCAGGCGCGGCGGTACCCGCAGGAAGCGGCCGGTCCGCACGCCCAGCGCGAGGTCGCGCGGAACCGCGCGTGTCGTGAGGTTGCTGCCGGCGACCGCGCGTGGGCCGACGCGCGCGAGGAAGGCGGCGAAGGCCGGATGCGCGCGGGCCAGTGCGAGCACGAGTCGCACGCCAGTCGCGACGCGCGCCGCGGCGTCCTCGTGCTCGATCACGCGCGGATTCACGATCGCCAGCAACTGGTCGCCCGCTTCCGCCGCGACCGCCGCCAGCAGGTCGTCGTTGCCGCGGAAGTGGTTGTAGAAGGTTCCCCGCGCGACGCCCGCGAGTTCGATCACCTCGTCGATCACGCTCGCCTCGACCCCCCGCCGCGCGAACACGAGCATCGCGCTCTCGATCAGCGCGCGCCGCGTGCGCTCCCGGCGTTCGCGCCCGGCGCGGGCGCGGTGGTCGGCGGGTCGGGTCGGGCGCGGCATCGGACGGGCGTCGGCTGCAGGTCGCGGGACGGCCGTGGCGGATGATACGACGATCGTGTCACAATGACGATATTGTCATTTTGAAGCGGGCGACCGGCGACCCGGCCGCCCTCGCCCGCAAGGAGACATCGATGGACACCGGACAACCGCAAGGCGCCGCCCCGACCGGGGGACCGAGCCGCCGCGACTTCCTGGGGCGCGCGGCAGGCGTCGCGAGCGCCGCCGCGCTCGGCGCCTGGCCGGCCGCACGCGCGGGTGCGCAGCCGCGCCCCGCCGGCGGGCCGCCGTCCTCGGGCCGCCACAACATTCTCTTCGTCTTCACCGACCAGGAGCGCTACCTCCGGCAGTGGCCGGCAGGCCTGAGCCTGCCCGGGCGCGAGCGGATGATGCGCGGCGGCACGACCTTCCTGAACCACTACTGCCCCGCGGTCATGTGCACGTCGTCGCGCGCGGTGCTGATGACGGGGCTGCAGACCGCCGACAACCGGATGTTCGAGAACGTCGACGCGCGCTGGGTCGCGCCGATGCCCGCGAACATTCCGACGATCGGCCACATGCTCCGCCGGGCCGGCTACTACACGGCCTACAAGGGCAAATGGCATTTGAACCGCGAGTTCGAGAGCTCGAACCCGGACCGGCTCTTCACCACGGAGATGGAAGCGCACGGCTTCGCCGACTACGCCTGGCCGGGCGACCTGATCGCGCACGAGCTGGGCGGCTACCGCTACGACCACCTGATCGCGGGGAGCGCCGTGTCGTGGCTGCGCAACAAGGGACGTCCGCTCAGCGACGCGGGCAAGCCCTGGGCGCTGACGGTCAGCCTCGTCAATCCGCACGACATCATGTACTTCAACACCGACGCGCCGGGCGAGCGGGTGCAGGATACCGGCCGCCTCATGATGCACGCGACGCGCGCGCCGGATCACGCCGACTATCGCCCGACCTGGGACCTGCCGCTGCCCGCGAGCCTGCGCCAGGCCTTCGACGAACCCGGTCGCCCGCGCGCGCACGGCGAGTTCGACCGCGCCTGGGGCTACACGCTCGGCCGCATCCCGGCCGAGGACGCGCGCTGGCGGCGCTTCAACGACTACTACGTGAACTGCGTGCGCGCGGTCGACGCGCAGCTCGCCGCGTTACTCGCCGAGCTCGACGCGCTGAAGCTCGCCGACCGCACCATCGTGATCTTCACCTCGGATCACGGCGAGATGGGCGGCGCGCACAACTTGCGCGGCAAGGGCGCGTTCGTCTACGAGGAGAGCCTGCACCTGCCGTTCCACGTGGCGCACCCGGACGTGCGCGGCGGCGGGGACTGCCGCGCGCTTTCGAGCCACATCGACGTCGCGCCGACGCTGCTCGGACTCGCCGGCATGGACCGCGCCGCGGCCGGCGCAGCGGCCGGCCGCGACCTGCCGGGACGCGACTTGGGGCCTGCGATCGCCGATCCGCGCGGCGCGGGCGTGCACGCGGTGCGCGATGCGGTCCTCTTCACCTACAGCGGCCTCGCGCAGAACGACGCCGAGCTGATGCGCGTGCTCGCCGAGGGCGCGGCCCGTGGGCAAGGACAGAAGGAGACCCTGCAGGCGGCCGGCTTCCGTCCCGACCTGAAGAAACGCGGCAGCGTTCGCGCGACCTGCGACGGCCGCTACAAGTTCGCGCGCTACTTCTCGCCGCTCGAGCGGCATCGCCCGACAACCCTGGGCGCGCTGGACGCCCGCAACGACCTCGAGCTCTACGACCTCGAGCGCGATCCGGGCGAGACGCGCAACCTGGCGCGGCCCGGCGCGCGCGACGACGCGCTCGTGCTGGCGATGAACGCGAAGCTCAACGCCGTCATGGCCGCGGAGTTCGGACCGGACGACGGACGCGAGATGCCGGCGATCGAAGGGATCGCCTGGTCGGTCGACCGCGTCGAGCTCTGACCCGGTCGCGGGCCCCCGGCGCCGCTCGCTGCGGGCCGCTTCGCGATCCAGCACGGTCGCGCGCCGCACCAGCGCGAAGTAGAAACAATAGGGGCAGCGGTCGCGCCGCTCGATGCCGAGATGACTCGCGTGGGCGAGTGGATGTGTTGCGCGCTGCGCAACATGCTACACTGTCGCCATGATCAAGTCCTTCCGGCATAAGGGTCTGCGCCGGCTGTTCGAGACTGGTAATACCTCGGGCGTCCAAGTCAGCCATGCCAAGCGACTCAGGCTGCAACTAGCGGCCCTGGACACGGCCCGCGTCATCGAAGACATGGACATCCCTGGCTTCCGGCTGCATCCGCTGAAGGGAGAAATGAAGGGGCGCTGGTCGATCACCGTCAACGGCAACTGGCGCATCACGTTCGAGTTCAAGGGCGGCGACGCCCACGTGCTGGACTATGAGGATTATCACTGATGAGCATGCATAACCCTCCGCACCCCGGCGAGTTCATTTCCGGCATCTACCTCGAGCCGAACAGCATCAGCGGCCGAGAGTTGGCGCAAGCGCTCGGGGTCGCTTCCTCCACGCTGAGCCGTGTTCTGAACGGCTCCAGTCGTATCACACCGGAGATGGCTCTGCGTCTTTCGAAGGCAATCGGTCGATCTCCGGAAAGCTGGTTGGCCATGCAGGACGCTCATGATCTTTGGATCGCGCGGGAGCGCGTGGATTTGCAACAGGTAGGCAAACTCAAGCTGGCTGCGGGCTAGCCCCGGGCTAGCCCGAGCTGGCACCGCCCCACCGGGCACGGTCCCCCGCGCATCCGCCGATCGCCTTGCGTCATGCACAATCCTCAACCCTAGGCACGGTTTTCTCGATTGACCAGGCGCCGCAAGTGATCCGTAATGGCGGCAACACGGCACGGATGCGCGGTTGCGAACAGGAGAGTCGATGGATCAGCATGGCATGTCCAAAGTCGCGGCGGTGGTCGGGGTCGGCGATACCGACTACCGCACCGATTACGCCCGGGTCCGGGCCGGTGAGGCACCGTACGACAGCTACGGCTACGGGGCGCTCGCGCTGCAGCGCGCGCTCGACGACGCGGGGCTTGCGCGCAGCGACGTCGACGGCCTGATCGTCGGGCCGACCACGGCGCACGAGCGCTCCGGCGAGGTGTACGGCATCGACGCGCGCTGGGGCGGCGTGGAGGACGCGATGAACGCCGTGGTGCAGGCGTGCATGGCGATCCGCTGCGGCATGGCCGAGGTCGTGGCCTGCGTGTACGGCTTCAACCAGCGCTCGGGTGGGGTCCAGTACGGCGGCGCCGAGGCCATGGGCGGCGGCTACTTCCTGTCCTACATCTACCACGCGCCGTGGGGGTTCACGTCGCAGGGCTCGCTGTACGCGCTCATGTTCCAGCGCTACATGGCGACGACCGGCTTCGCTGCGGCCGACTTGGGCCAGGTTGCGGTCGCCCAGAGGTTCGCGGCAAGCCTCAATCCGAATGCGTTGATGCACAAGCCGCTTACGCTGGACGACTACCTGCGCGAGCCCTTCGTCTGCGAGCCGCTGCGCAAGCTCGACTATTGCCTGATCAACGACGGCGGGGTGGCCATCATTCTCGCTTCCGCGGAGCGTGCGAAGAAGATTCGCCGCGACCCGGTGTACGTGCACGGGATCGGCAAGTACGACCTCAACTGCGGCAGCACCAGCCTGGAGCCGAGGCTCACCGATTTCTACCGGCCGGCGCAGCAGCGGGTGGCGCGCGACGTGTTCGAGATGGCGGGGGTCGGGCCGCAGGACATGGACTGCGCGCAAATCTACGACAGCTTCTCGGTCCATATTCCGCTGGCGCTGGAGGGCTACGGCTACTGCCCGATCGGCGAGGCGGGAAGGTTCATGCGCGAACAGGGCATTCGCCTGGGGCAACGGTTGCCGGTCAACACCAGCGGCGGCCATCTGTCCGAGTCGTACATGCAGGGCTGGGGTCACCAGGTGGAGTCGGTGCGCCAGGTGCGCGGGGAATGCGGCAAGCGCCAGGTGGCCGACTGCCGGTTCGTCCATTACAGTTCCGACGTCGCCGGCAAGGCGGTGTCGATCATCTACGGCAAATAGGCACAGGTCATGGGCGCAACCAAGCCGGTCATGGGGCTGTACGACAAGCCGATGTGGGACAGTATCGAACGCCAGCATATGGAGCTGCAGCGCTGCACGCAGTCGGGGCACTTCCGCTATCCGCCGGCGCCGGCCTGTCCGCACTGCCTGTCGCTCGACCACGAATGGCGGGCGATATCGGGCCGAGGAGAGATCCTCTCCTGGGTCATCTATCACCGGCGCTACTTCGACGACTATCCGCCGCCCTACAACGTGGTCGCGGTCCGGCTCGCGGAGGGTCCGATCATCATGACCAACCTGGTCGGTCCGATCCCGGCCGGCTCGTGGATCGGCGCGCAAGTCGAGCTTTGCTACGAACTGCACGCCGGGCGGATGATCAACCGGGTGCGCCTGCGTGAACCCGTAACCGGGCCGACGCCGTGAGCATCAAGGGATCGGCATACATCGCCGGGGCCTACGAGCACCCGACGCGCAACGCCACCGACAAGTCGGTCGCCCAGTTGCACGCCGAGGTGGCCCGAGGCGCGCTCGCAGACGCAGGCTTGTCGCGCGCCGACGTCGACGGCTACTTCTGCTCGGCCGACGCGCCCGGCACCGGCCCGCTGTCGATGGTCGACTACCTGAATCTGAACGTGCGGCACGTGGACTCGAGCAACACCGGCGGCTCGTCGTACCTGGTGCTCGTCGACCACGCGGCGCAGGCCATCGCCGCCGGCAAGTGCGACGTGGCGCTGGTGACGCTGGCGGGCCGGCCGCGCGCCGAAGCGAAGGAGCTCGGCGCCTTGCGCGTGGCGCCGGACGACCCGGCCAAGCCGGAGCACTCCTTCGAGTCTCCGTATGCCCTGACCACCGCCACCAACTACGGCCTGGTGGCGATGCGCCACATGTTCGAGTTCGGCACCACCAGCGAACAACTCGCCTGGATCAAGGTCGCCGCCTCGCACCACGCGCAGCACAACCCGCAGGCGATGCTGCGCAACGTGGTGACGGTCGAGGAGGTGGTGAGCTCGCCGCTGATCGCCGATCCGCTGCACAAGCTCGACGCCTGCGTCATCTCCGACGGCGGGGGTGCGGTGGTGGTGGTCAAGCCGGAGATCGCGCGGGAGTTGAAGCGGCCGCGGGTACGGCTGATCGGCGCCGGCGAATGCCCCAAGGGACAGGCCGGGGGAGACGTCGACCTGACCGTTTCCGGCGCGCGCCGCTCGGGCGCGGCCGCCTATGCCGAAGCGGGTGTCACGCCGTCCGACATCAAATACGTGTCGCTGTACGACAGCTTCACGATCACGGTGCTGGTGCAACTCGAGGACCTGGGCTTTTGCGCGAAAGGGCAGGGCGGGCGGTTCGTGGCGGACGGCAACTTGATATCGGGTGTGGGCAAGCTGCCCTTCAACACGGACGGCGGAGGCCTGTGCAACAACCATCCGGTGCACCGCGGCGGGATGACCAAGATCATCGAAGCGGTACGCCAATTGCGCGGCGAGGCGCATCCGAAAGTGCAGATACCCAACTGCGACTTGGCGCTGGTCAACGGCATCGGCGGGCAGCTCGGCACGCGCCATGGCGCCGCCACCCTCATCCTCGAGCGGGAGTAGATCGATGTCCGATTCCCAGATACCGGGTCCGGCGGTCAACCACGAGTCGGCGCCCTTCTGGAGCGCGGTGAAGGCGGGCGAGTTCCGGATCGGTCACTGCCCTTCCTGCGGCAGGAACCACTGGTACCCGCGGTCGTTCTGTCCGTTCTGCTTCGAAGCCGGTACGCGCCTGGTGCCCGCGAGCGGGCGCGGCACGATCTACTCCTACAGCGTCACCCGGCTATCCAAGCGCCAGCACGTGGTGGCGTACGTCACGCTGGCCGAAGGTCCGACCATGCTGACCAACATCGTCGACTGTCCGCTCGAGGCGATCGCCGTCGGGCGGGCGGTGCGGCTCGTGTTCAAGCCCGGGGAGAACGGCATCCCGGTGCCGATGTTCACGCTGGACAAAGCGGCGCCGTAGGGGCGTGAGCGGCGGCGACTGCTGGGTCGACGTCAACGGCGTCAGCCTGCGCTATCGACTGTCGGGCACCGGCCCGCGAACGCTGGTGCTGGTCCACGAAATGGGCGGTACGCTGGAGAGCTGGGACGGCGTGATCCCCTGGGTGTCGGGCGAGCACCAGGTGCTGACGTTCGACCTGCGCGGCAGCGGCATGTCGGAGAGGCTGCACGCCCAACCGACCCTCGACGACCTGACGCAAGACCTCGCGGAGCTACTCACCGCGCTGCGAATCGCGGCGCCAGTCTCGCTCGCCGGCTGCGCCGTCGGCGCGCGCATCGCGCTCGCGTTCGCGGCGCGCTTTGCGGACCGCGCCGCCGCCGTAGTCGCCATGTCGCCGTCGCTGGACGTCGGCGCGGCGAAGGCGCAAGCCGCGCTGGCCACGATCGAACGCATCGAGCGCCTGGGCATCAAGGCCGCCATGCGGGAACCCCTGCAGCGCTGGTTTGCCCCACCCCTGGCGATGGACCCGCGCGCCGACGCCTACGTCTTGCGTTACGCCGCCAACGACGCCGTCAGCTATGGCGCCATGTACCGCATGTTGCTTTCATCGCACCTGGACGACAACCTGGGGTCGATCCGCTGCCCATGCTTGATACTGGCGGGCGACCTCGATAGCGCACGGCCGCCGGACGAGATCGCCGCCGCCGCTGCCCGCATCCCCGATGCCACCTTCCGCCTGCTGCACTCGGGGCACTTCATGCACCTGCAAACGCCCGAACTCGTAGGGGCGCAACTCCAGCAGTTCCTGCGCGCCAGCGCAGCGCACGGCGGCGACTGAAGGGTCGATTCACCGCCCCTGGTTCAGGCGCCGCGTCGAGTCCAGCTTGTCGAGTTGCTGCAGATCGTCGAACAAGGCGCGCGCCGCCGCGGGTTGCAGGTACGCGCCGGCGCCGCCCTCGAACTTTCGCCACAGTTCGTCGGCGCTGAGGCGACGTGTCCAGTGGCCGCGTGCGAAGGGCACGCTCGGACTCTCGAGCACCCGCCGGTCGGACAGGTGCAGCCGGATGCCGCCGCTGAATCCCAGGTTGGGTGTCGTATCGGCGGCGATGTCGGCGCTGGGGACGATCTCGACGCGTTGCATGACACGCTGCACGTCGGGGCGCTGGACGAACGCGTCGGCAAGGTGGGCGAACGTCACCTTGCGATCGATCAGCGCCGCTGCCAGCGCAACGCCGATACTGTGCGAGGGCACCGTGTGCGGCCCGGACGCCGATGGCGACTTGCGATGCACTTCCATCTGGGCGAGGCTGATCAGCGCTTCGATCCGTTCCACCTGGCCAACGGCCACGTCGTGCTCGCGCACGAGGTCGAGCAACCCGTCGATCGCGCGCTGCAGCATGTTGCCGACCGGATGCTGCTTGACGTGGATGCCGACACTTTCGAGCCGCCACGCGCGGCCGAGGTCGTCGATCGGGGTGTCGAGGTCGACCTGCCCGCGCGGCGACAGGGCGTGCAACACACCCCGGCCCGGCCGCTCGATCGCGTCGTCGGCCGCGCTCACGCCCTCGTGCGCTAGGTTCGCCGCCATCACGCCCCCGCTGGCGGCACGGGCCACCTGGATGGGGCCGATCTCGTAGTCGAAGCTGTGCGTGATGCCGCCCGACATGGCAGCCGCGATACTGAGGGCGCGTGTGGCTTGCTCGGCGTCGAAGCGGCGCAGATTGGCGATCGCCGCCGCACCCGCCATCGCGCCGAACACGGCGGTGGCGTGCCAGCCCTTGGATGAGTAGGCGTCCTTGTCGCGCTCCGCCAGGCGCGCCCACGTCTCGTAGCCCGCGGCGTAGGCGGCGATCACGTCCCGGCCGCTCGCCCCCGTGGCGTCCGCCTGTGCCAGCAGGGCCGGCACCAGGATCACGCTCGTATGGCAGCCGGCGAACGCCACGTCGTCGAACACGCACGCCCCGATCGCCGCCGAATTGGCGAACGCGGCATCCGTCACCGAGGCCCGTTCGGTGCCCAGGTACAGCCTTGCCGCGGCGCCCGGGCCGCGGGTTTCGATCAGGCGCGCCGCCTTGCCCGTGATCGGAAACGGCATGCCGTAGAACATCACGGCGATCGAGTCGGTGAACGCGGTGCGCACCGCCTGCACCGCCGAAGCCGGCAGCTTGTCGTAAGTCAGCTCACTGGCAAAGCGGCCAAGCGTGCGGGTGATCGGAGCCGCCATGTGCGCCTTCGTCGGGGATAGGCCAGGCGCAACTGTGCGGCAGCTCCGGCGCCGCCGCAACCGAATTTGCGGAAGCATCGATTGAGCTTTCCTGGCTGAGGAAATCTCAATCGACGCGGTGTCGAACTCGTTTGACCACCCGGTCTTGCGGCGAGCATATTCGCCGCTGCCGCAGGGAGCGCCGACGTCTTGCTGCCGCCCGCCATACCTCCGTTGCTGCCGACCTTGATTCTGGTCAACCTGACGGCGCACATGGCGCTGTCCGGGGGCAAATTGTCGGGTGCGCTGTTCACGCTGCGCTCCGGCTGGTCCGAGGCCGTGATGGGGATCTACCTCGCCCTGTTCGCCAGCGTTCCGCTTTTTTCGTCGTTGTGGGTCGGGCGCTGGATCGATCGCGCCGGCGCCCTGCACGTCATGCGCCGCGGCATCGCGCTGTTGCTCGCCGGGGCATGGCTGCCGGTGGCATGGCTGTCGATACCGACGCTGTTCGCGATGGCGATGCTGCTGGGCATCGGGTTCAATCTGGTGTCGATGTCGGGCTTGCAGAGCGTGGGCGTGCTCAGCAGCGGGCATTCCGACCAAAGCCGACTCGCCAATTTCGGCTGGTTCGGTCTTGGCTTTGCCACGTCGGCGGCGCTTGGGCCAGCCGCCTCGGGGCTTTTGATCGACGAACTGGGCTTTCGGGCCGCTTTCGCCGGCATGGCGCTGTTCACCTGTGTGGCGGCGCTGCTGGTCCTGTTGCCGCTGCGCACCCTGCCGCAGCACCGCAAGCCGCCGGCGGCACGCCATCCGGACGGCGCGCCGCCCGCCTGGAACGACCTCATGACCACGCCTGCGCTGCGCCGCATCTTCCTGGTCGGCCTGGCGCTGAACGTTGGCTGGGATCTGTATACCGCGCTGCTGCCCGTGCTGGGAACGCGGCTGGGCTTTTCCGCCTCTGTCATCGGCAGCATCGCATCGATGTTCGCGGTCGGCATCGTCATAAGCCGGCTGCTGACGCCGTGGCTCGCGACGCGCTTCCACGAATGGCAGAACGTGCGCGCCGCGCTGACGTGCATGACGCTCGTGTTCCTGGTGCTGCCATGGGCGGATGCGCCCGCGACTTTCATGGTGCTCGGGTTCGCCTTCGGGTCCTCGGTAGGCCTGAGTCAGCCCAACACCCTGTCCCTGTTGCATGCGGCCACGCCGAGCGGACGCGCCGGCGAAGCGCTGGGTCTGCGCTTCTTCCTGGGAAACTGCTCATCCGTGCTGTTGCCGTTTCTGTTCGGGCTGGTCGTCGTGCCGTTCGGGCCGGCGCCGGTGATGTGGGCCGGCGCGGCGCTGGTGGGCGCCGGCCTGCCCGCGGTGAACCGCGCGCTGCGCCAGCGCTGATCCGAGGGCATTCCCTTGTACCCGCGCGCCGCCTTGAAGCAAACTCGACCTTCGCCCCACGCAAGCGAAGGCAGCTCGTGCATTACTCACTCGTGAAGGGAGGAGCATCATGGACTACCGTCGAATGCTGCGGGGATTCCTGGTCGCGGCGCTGGTCGTTGGGATTGCGGGTACCGGCCGGGCGCAGGACGCCGCACTGATCGAGGCTGCGAAGAAAGAGGGCGAGGTGGTCTGGTACACCGGCATGATCGTCACGCTGCTGGTGCGACCGGTGGTGGAGGCGTTCGACAAGAAGTACGGGATCAAGGTCAAGTTTTCCAGCGTCAACGATGCCGACACCGTGCTGCGCATGACCAACGAGGCGCGTGCCGGCAAGTACGAGGTCGACATCTTCGACACGCCCGGCACGGTGATCCCGGCGCTGTCCAAGGTCAACCTCATCGGGTCCTACGTTCCGGCGGCGGCCAAGGACTATCCGGCGGACCTCAAGGGCAAGGACGGGTTGTGGACCGGCATCTTCGCGCTCTACCTGACGGCCAGCTACAACACCGATCTCGTCAAGGACTCGGAGGCCCCCAGGACCTTCCAGGATCTGCTCGATCCGAAGTGGAAAGGCAGGATGGTCTGGGTCGACAACCGGACGATCTCGGGACCCGCCGGCTTCATCGCCAACGTGCTCAACGTCATGGGCAACGAGGCCGGCATGGCCTACTTGCGCAAGCTCGCACAACAGAAGATCGTCGGCTTGCCGAGCAATCAGCGGGTGGTGCTGGACCAGGTGATCGCCGGGCAGTACGCGATCGGCCTCATGACCTACAACCACCATGTCGTCATCAGTCAGGCCAAGGGCGCGCCGATCAAGTGGGTCAAGATGGAACCGCTGGTCGCCAATGTCGGCGCCGTCGGCATGTCCAAGTACGCGCCGCATCCGAACGCCTCCAAGCTGTTCCTCGAGTTCCTGTTCTCCGAGGAGGGGCAGAAGGTGGTCCGCGAAGCGAACTACCCGCCCGCCCACCCCATGGTGGCTGCCAAGGATCCGTCGATCACACCCACGAAGGGTGCATTCAAGATCACGACCCTCACGCCGGAGATGACCGAGCCCAGCGGCCCGCTGCAAGGCTGGCTCAAGATCTACGATGAGCTGTTCAAGCAATGAGTGACGCGGCGGTGCAGGCCGCCCCGGGTGCGGGCCACGTCGGGCCGCGCGCACGGGGCCGGCCTGGCCCGCTCGGGGCCAGCGGCGTGCTGGCGCTTGCCATGGTGGCGGTGCTCGGCTTGCTGGTGGTCCCGCCGCTCGTGGTGCTGGTGCAAAACAGCGTCTCGATCCCGCTCGCGGACGGCTCGCACGGCGGCTTCACGTGGACGCACTACGCCAAGCTCCTGACCGACCCGAAGCTGTACGCAAGCTCGACCAACTCGGTCGTCTTTGCCTTGCTGTCGACCATTGTCGCGCTCGTGCTCGGCGGTTTGCTGGCCTGGGTCGTGGAGCGCACCAATGCACCGCTGCGCGGGCTTGCCTACCTGACCGCGATCATCTCGATGGGCATGCCGCTCATCCTGTACGTCCTGTCCTGGATCTATCTGTTCGGACGTGCCGGACCGCTCAACGACATCTATCGCAGGCTGAGCGGGTCGCAGGACCTGTTGTTCAACGTGCACTCGATGGGCGGCATGGTGATGATCGAGGCGTTCTCCTGGGTGCCACTCGTGTTCCTGCTGTTCTCCGCAACCTTTCGCTCCGCCAACGCCGAGATGGAGGAGGCGGCCCGGGTCAGCGGCGCATCGCTGTTCGCCATGATTCGGCGCATCTCGTTGCGCCTGGCCCGGCCGGCCATGCTGGCGACGGCTCTGTTCGTATTCATCCGCAGTCTCGAGGCCTTCGACGTGCCGACCCTGATCGGGCGCCCGGCAAAGATCAACCTGCTGACATCCGACATCTTCTTCAGCATCCGCGCCGTGCCGCCGGACATCGGGCATGCCAGCGCCTTCTCGGTCATGCTGACGCTCGTAATCGCGGTGCTGATGTATTTCTATGGCCGCATCGCCCGCCACGCCGATCGATACGCCACCGTCACCGGCAAGGGATTTCGCCCGCGATCGCTGGACTTGGGTTGGGCGCGTTGGCTGGGCGGGGCCTTGGTCATCTTCGTCTTCCTGGTGGTGCTGGCCTTGCCCATGGTCGCGCTCGCCTGGGTGTCGTTCCAGCCGTTCGTACGGGCGATGCGCTGGGAGGCATTGTTTTCGATGACCCTCGCCAACTACGCGGCGGTGTTTCGGGAAGCCGCGTACCTCAACTTGACCCTGAACACCTTGGTGGCTGCGGCGGCGGCCGCGACGCTGACGATGCTGCTGATGCTGTTGACCGGCTGGCTGGTGGCGCGGCGCAAGCCGGCCGCCACACTGCTGGACCAACTCACCACCCTGCCGTTGTTGCTGCCGGGCATCGTGCTGGGCGTGGCATTGATGGAGCTCGCGCTTCGCTCGCCGATTCCGATCTATGGCACGCTGTGGGTGATCGTGTTCGCCTTCGTCATCCGCTACATGCCGTATGGCATGCGCTATACGTTCTCCGGCGTGCTGCAGATTCACCGCGAGCTGGAGGAAGCCGCGCACGTGGCCGGCGCCTCGACACTGATCGCGCTGCGCCGCATCGTGGTGCCGCTGCTGCTGCCCGCGCTGGCCGCGGGTTGGCTGTTCGTGTTCCTGAACGCCGCCCGCGAACTGTCGATCCCGGTCCTGTTGGCCGGGCCCGATTCGCAAACCATGGCGGTCGCCATCTACGAGCAGTCGACCCAGGGCCAGTTCAGCGAGCTCGCCGCGCTCGGGCTGCTGTGGACGCTGTTGATGACTGTCTTCGCCGTGTGGTTCTACTACCTCGTACGCCGGCAGTCGATCGGCGGCCAGGGACATTGAACCCATGGCACATTCCGCCACCGCCGCAACCCCCGCGCTCAGCGTGCGCGATCTCGGAAAGATCTTCGCCAACACCAGCGACGTGATCGCGGGCGGCATTCACGAAGCGACATTCGCGCTCGAGCCAGGCACCTTCTTCACCTTGCTGGGGCCGAGCGGCTGCGGCAAGACGACGACGCTGCGCTGCATCGCCGGGCTCGAGCTGCCCGATCGGGGGACGATACAACTTGGCGAGCAGGTCCTGTTCGACCGGGCGCGGAGGATCAACGTTGCGTTGAATCGGCGCAACATCGGCATGGTGTTTCAGTCCTACGCCATCTGGCCCCACATGAACGTGTTCGAGAACGTGGCCTTTCCGCTGCAAGTCGCCAAAGACAAGCAGTACAGCAGGGATCAGGTTACGCGGCTGGTCGGCGCGGCGCTCGAGCGGGTCAATTTGAATGGCTTCGAAGCGCGTCCGGCCACCCGCCTTTCCGGGGGCCAGCAGCAGCGCGTGGCGCTGGCCAGGGCGATCGTGGGTCAACCAAGTCTGCTGTTGCTGGACGAGCCCCTGAGCAATCTGGATGCGGCCTTGCGCGAGGAAATGCGCAACGAACTGAAGCGGCTTCAGCAGCAGGTGGGCATTACGACCGTGTATGTGACGCACGACCAGGCCGAAGCGCTCGAGATGTCGGACCTGGTCGCGGTGATGAACAAGGGCCTCATCGTGCAGATGGGGCCGCCGCGCGACATCTATTTCCGTCCGTGCGATGCCTTCGTCGCGAGTTTCGTCGGCGCGACCAATCTGATCCCCGCCGTCTTCAAGCAACAGGTTGGCGGCAACGGCCTGGGCTTGGTCGAGCTCGGCGATGGGCAGTCCCTGACCTGCGAGTTCCAGCAGCCGCGGGCGCCCGCGCAGCCCGTCGTGGTCTCGGTTCGACCCGAGTCCATCGCGTTGTCGACTCCGGGTGAGCCGGGCGACAGCCGCCGCAATCGGCTGCAGGGGCAGGTGATCTTCGCCGGATTTCTCGGCAACATGAGCCGCTACGGCGTGCGGATCGGCGCGAACGTCATGCAGGTCAACACCCCGTCCGGCATCCATTTCGCAACCGGCGCGCAGGTCGTGCTCGAGTTTCCCATCGAGGGGTCGCTTGGAATGGCGCCGCTCGGGTCGGCGCCTTGATGCCTTCTGCAGCGTCACCACGGAGCATCCCGCACCATGGTTGAAACCGAGACCCGCATTACCACGCGCTACGGCGCCATGCCGACCTTCACGGCGCATCCCGCGGGAGCGGGGCCGTGGCCCGCGGTGATCCTGCTGATGGACGCACCGGGCATACGCGAAGAGCTGCGCAACCATGCAAGACGCATTGCCAAGCAGGGCTACTACTGCCTGTTGCCGGACCTGTACTATCGGCTCGGCCTGCTGCGCTTCGACCTGCCGCGGCGCGACGAGGCCATGTCCGCGCTGGTCGGCGCCGCGTTTCGCAGCATCACCGATACGGCGATCCGCGACGACTGCGCCGGCGTGTTGAGCTTCATCGACGCTCAGGACGCGGCGGCGAGCGGAGCGGTCGGCGCCGTGGGATATTGCATGAGCGGGCGCGGCGTCCTCGTGGCCGCCGCCGCGTTCCCGCAGCGGATCAAGGCGGCGGCCTCGCTCTATGGGGTCAGGCTCGTGACCGACGCGCCGGACTCGCCGCACCTGCATCTTGGCGGCATCGAGGCCGAGCTCTACCTTGCCTTTGGCGAGCGCGACAATGCGAGCCCCCAGGAGCAAGTCGACCAGCTGCGCACGGCGCTTGCCGAAGCGGGCCGCGTGTTCCAGCTCGATGTCTTCGCGGCCGCCGATCATGGGTTCATGTTCGCCGAGGGCAAGAACTACGCGCCGACCGCGTCCGAGCAGGCCTGGACCCGCGTGCTCGACCTGCTGGCCCGCAAGCTCGGGTGACTCGCGCATGGCTGCCGGACCCGCATCTCTGCGCATGCGCCTGTTCTGGTCCTCGCGCTCGCCCTATGCGCGCAAGGTGATGATCGTTGCGCACGAAGTGGGCGCGGCGGAGCGCATCGACTGCGTTCGCATCCGGTTGCCGTTGCTGGATGCCGCGGCCGAACTGCTGCGCTTTAATCCCCTGGGGCAGATTCCGACGCTGGTGCTCGCCGATGGCCGCGCGCTGTTCGATTCGCTGGTGATCTGCGAGTACCTCGACGCTCAGGGCCGCGGACCGAATCTGGTCCCGGTGCTTCCGGCCGAGCGAGTCGATGCGCTGCATCGACACGCCTTGGGTCACGGCATGATCGACCTGGCGATCAAGCTGCTGGCCGAGCGCATGCGGCCGGCCGCGCGCCAGATCGACACCCAAATCGAGCGTCGACGCGTCGCGCTGGTCCGCGGCTTGGACCGGCTCGAAGAGCTGGGTCCCGATCTCGCGCGCCTTGCACCCGATCTCGGCCATGTGGCGATTGCCGCCGCGTTGTCTTATCTCGACTTCCGCCTGGACGAACTTACATGGCGACATGGCCGGTCGAAGCTTTGCGATTGGTTTGAAAGCTTCAACCAGCGCCCCTCCATGGTAGGCACCGCCTACGTCGACGACCTGGCTGCGGCTTCGCCCGGCGCAACCGCCTGCGCACCAAGGGAGTGAAGGATCCGGGCTGGGAAGGCGCGCGGTGGAGCGACGACGAAGTGTTCGCGCGGCATTGATGTCCAGGGGACGTACCCTGTAATGGGGACGTACCCTGTAATGGGGACGTACCCCATTACGCCTCCTCTCCGAACCGCGGATCCCTCGCTTGGCTCGGGATGACACGAAAGGGGCTAGGGTAGCCGCACACCCTTCTCGGCAAGCACCTTGCGTGCGCGGTCCGGGTAGTCCGTGATGAGCCCGTCCACACCCCAGTCGATGAGCTGCGCCATGTCGGCGGGATCGTTCACCGTCCATGGCAGCACGACGAGTCCGAGCGCGTGAGCTTCGGCGATGCTGGCCGGCGTGAGATTGCGGTAGAAACTCGACCACGTCGAACAGCCCGCGGCGCGTACGAGCTTCGGCACGGAATCGTCGTGGTTCGCGAGGTCGAGGCCCGCGGTCCACGCGGACGGGCGTCCGGAGAGACCCTTCACGTTGTCGAAGTTGCGGCTGACTTGCGTGATGCACACGGTCGGTATCTCGGGTGCAAGCTTCTTGATCTCGGTGAGCGTGCGCCAGTCGAAGGAGAGCACGGACACGCGATCCGCCATGCCGGCCGCGTGGACGGCGTCGACGACGAGCTTGGCGAAGGTCGCGGGGTCGGGCGTGTCGCTGCCGCTGTCCGGCGTGATCTTGGTCTCGATGGCGAAGCGCAGCTTGTTGCCGGCGCCGAGTGCGAAGACCTGCGCCAGCGTAGGAAAGCGCTGCCCGTCGGCGGGGACCTGTTCGGGAAACTGCTTGCCATAGGCGCTTTCCGGATTCGTGCGCCCGATGTCGTAGCGTCCGAGTTCCGCGAGCGTCAACGAGTGGATCGGCGGCCCCTTGCCCGCAAGCCACTTGCCGTCCGGGCCGCGCACGAGCGCGGGGTTGAGCACCGGGTCGTGCGAAATCACCAGCGTGCCGTCCTTGGTGACCGCGAGGTCGGTCTCGAGCGTGGTGACGCCGAGCGCGAGCGCGCGCTCGAATCCGGCGATCGTGTTCTCTGGGGCTAGGCCGCGGGCGCCGCGATGGCCCTGGAGATCGAAGGCTTGGGCCGGCAGGGCGAGTGCTGCGAGCGCTACGATGGTGAATCGAAGGTCGGTCACGCTTGCCCCTTGAGAAAGTCGAGACCCTGCCGCAGCGCATTCTGCAGCAGGACGTGGTCGACGCCGTACGCATACACCCGAAAGCCGTACGCCTTGTACTCGCGCGCCCAGGCCTCGTCGGCCGCGAGGAACGCGGCAGCCTTGCCGTGGCGCTCGCAGGCGGCGACGATGCGCGCGACACCAGCGAGGTACTGCGGATGCCGGAACTGCCCCGGGATGCCGAGGAAGTTGGTCAAGTCGAAGTGCCCGAGCCAGAGGATGTCCACGCCCGGCACCGCGGCGATCGCCTCCACGTTGCGCAGGCCTTCCGCGGTCTCGATCTGCGGGATGACCAGCGTCCGCTCGTGGATGGCGGCGATCTTGGCGGCCACGTCGCCCCCCTGGTAGTCGTCGTGGGCGAAGCCGAACGCCGCGCCGCGCCGGCCCTCCGGCGGATAGCGCGTGCACGCGACGATGTGCGCGGCCTCCTCCGCGGTGTTCACCATCGGCACCATCACGCCCATCGCCCCGACGTCGAGCGCGCGCGCGATGAAGTGATACTCGCCGCGCGGCACGCGCGCCATCGGCACCACGTCGAGCCCGCGGCAGAGCGCGAACTGCGTCTTCAGCGTCTCGAACGAAAGCCCGGTGTGCTCCATGTCGTAGAGCACGAACTGCGCCCCGGCGTTGCGGCAGATTTGCGGGATGCCGGGCGAGAAGAACTCGAACACCATGGCGCCGTAGGCGCGGCCGCCGGCGGCAAGGGCGGACTTGACGGGATTGGGGCGCATTGGAAAGCGGCGAAGTATGAGCCTGCGACTGTACCTTGCATAATGGGCGCGAGGCAATCGCGTGAACGACCTCTTCGCTTCCGACCACGCGCGCGCCGGCGTTCCGCTGGCCGAGCGCCTGCGTCCGCGCAGCATCGCCGGCGTCGTCGGCCAGCGGCATCTGCTCGCACCCGGCAAGCCGCTGGCGGTGGCGTTCGCCTCCGGCAAGCTGCACTCGATGATCCTGTGGGGGCCGCCGGGCGTGGGCAAGACCACGCTCGCGCGGCTCATGGCGGACGCGTTCAAGGCCGAGTTCATCGCGCTGTCCGCGGTGCTGTCGGGGGTGAAGGACATTCGCGACGCGGTCGCGCGAGCGGAAGCCACGCTCGCGCAGTCGGGGCGCCCGACGATCCTGTTCGTCGACGAGGTGCACCGCTTCAACAAGGCCCAACAGGACGCGTTCCTGCCCTACGTCGAGCGGGGCACGGTCACCTTCATCGGCGCCACCACCGAGAACCCGAGCTTCGAAGTGATCGGCGCGCTCCTGTCGCGCGCGGCGGTCTACGTCCTCGAGTCGCTACCGGCCGAAGATCTATCCACACTCCTGGATCGCGCCATCGCGGTGGCGGCGCCGGGACTTACGCTCGACGCCCCCGCGCGCGACGCGCTGGCCGCCTACGCCGACGGCGACGGCCGCCGCCTCGTGAACCTGGTCGAGCAGCTCGCGGTGGCCGCCGGCGAAGCCGGCCGCGGCGCCGTGGATCTGTCGTTCGTCGAAGCGACGATCGCGCGCAGCCTGCGCCGTTTCGACAAGGGCGGCGAAGCGTTCTACGACCAGATCTCGGCGCTGCACAAGGCGGTGCGCGGCTCCGACCCCGACGCGTCGCTGTACTGGATGTGCCGCATGCTCGACGGCGGCGCCGATCCGCTGTATGTCGCGCGACGCATGATCCGCATGGCGGTGGAGGACATCGGCCTCGCCGATCCGCGCGCCCTGCGCACGGCGCTCGACGCCGCGGAAACCTACGAGCGGCTCGGCTCGCCGGAAGGGGAGCTGGCACTGGCGCAGTGCGTGCTCTATCTCGCGGTGGCGCCGAAGTCGAACGCGGCGTACACCGCGTTCAACGCCGCGCGGGGCTTCGTTCGCGAAGACGGGTCGCGCCCGGTGCCGATGCGCTTGCGCAATGCGCCGACGCGCCTCATGAAACGGCTCGGCTACGGCGAGGGCTACCGCTACGCGCACGACGAGCAGGATGCGTACGCGGCGGGCGAGACCTATCTTCCCGACGACATGCGGCCGCGGCGGTTCTACGAGCCCACCGAGCGCGGCCTCGAAGCGCGCATACGCGAGAAGCTCGGGCAGTTGCGCGCGCGCGATCGCAAGGCGCATGACCGGGAGAATTGATCGAAAGGCCGCCGCGACGGGCGACGGAACGTGTTGTGCCCGCACGGCGATTGACCGAGAATGCATGGCCGGCTAATTCTAGGTGCGCCCATGCCATGGCCGCAACCGACTACCCGTTGCTTAGGGCGTTGATGGCGCCGTGCTCGGCCGAGGAATTCCTGCAACACTACTGGCCGTCACGCCCGTTGCAGGTCCATGGGCCGCGTGAGCGGTTGCCATCGATATTGCGCGATCCCGCGCTCGACAACGCCGCCGAGCTCGCGCAGCGCTACAGTGGCCCGGTGCGCTTCACGCATGGCGGTACCGAGCGCATGGTCACGGTTGCCGACGTGAATGCGGTGAGCCTGTTCGACATGGGCCTGACCCTGCAATTCATGGGCCTCGCGAACTTCCTGCCGGACGCGCCCGCCTTCTTGCGACAACTCGAGGCCGAGCTCGCGTTGCACGCAGGGGCGGTGACGTTTTCCGCGTTTGCCGCCCCACAGGAGGGTGGCCTGGTGCGCCATTTCGACTCGAGCGACCTCATCTCCGTGCAGCTCACGGGCTCCAAGCGATTTCACTACGCGCCGATGCCCGATCTCCCCGATCCTTCGGGCGGCCAATACGTGGCCGGAACCCTGCCTTTCGAGGAGCTGTATCCCCAGGCGCTCGGCGGCTTTCCCGATCCGGCCGGCGCGTGCTTCGAGACCGCGCGGATGGAGCCGGGTTCGGTGCTGTTCCTGCCGCGAGGGACGTGGCACTACACGGAGTCGAGCACGAATTCGCTTTCGATCAGCATCATTGCCGAGGCGCCGGCCGGACTTCGCTGCCTGCTGGATCAGCTTCGCCTGCTCCTGCTGCAGGATCCGCGGTGGCGGCGTCCGCTGATCGGCGGATTTGGCGACAGCCCGCGCGACGTCGAAGCGCAGGCGCAACTCGCGCAGCTTCTCGCCGCCCTGCCCGAGGTCATCGCCCGCTTGACCCCGGCCGACCTGCTGAGTGCGCCAGCCAGCACGGCGTGGCGGCTGCAGCGGCTCGGTCGCGACAGCCGCTTCGTGCGAACGCCGTTCACCCGCCTCGAGATCGGTACGGCTGGGGCGAGCGGCATGCTCCCGCTGGCTTTCGTGCTCGGGGTAACGCGAAAGCTCTCGCGACCGGTCGTGCAAGTCGAAGTCTCCGCAACGACCGTGCCGCTCCTGCGCTGGATCGAGGGCCGGTTGCACGGTCCGTTCACTGCGGGCGAGTTGGCCGCGGCGTTTCCGGCAGAACCGTTTCCGACGTTAAAGCAGGTCCTGGAGCTTTGCGTGCAGACCCAGTTCCTGCGACTTCTGCGGTTCCCCATGCTGAAGCATGCGTGTTGATTGCTCGCATTCGTCGAATCATGCAAGTCAGGCGCCGCCAGGACCGCGGCGTGCCCTGATAGCCTCGCCCGCCATGCGGGCCAGCTCGGTGCGTTGCACCTTGCCCATCGCATTGCGCGGCAGTTCCTGCATTTGCATGAGGAACGCGGGGGCGCCGCCAGACAGGCGCTCCCGGCATCGTGCATGGAACGCGTCCGTGTCGAGCGGCGCGTTCGGCACGAACGCCGCACACACCGCGGCCACCCCGTTGTCGTCGAGGGCGCCGAACACCGCCACCTCGCGCAGGTCGGCAAGTCCCATCAGCGCCTCCTCCAGGGCTTGCGGGTTGACCTTCACGCCTTCCACCACGATGACGTCGTCGGTGCGGCCGGTGACCCGCAGCAACCCGTCGCTATCGAGGATCGCGCGATCGTGGGTGTAGACCCAGCCGTCTCGAAACGTCCGGGCCGCGGCCGCATCGTTGTCGCGATAGCCGGTGGCCGTACCGGTGCCGCGGACGCGCAGGATGCCCTCTTCGCCGGCGGGCAGCGGCTTGTCGTCGGCGTCGACGACCTGCACCGTAACTCCGGGAAGGACATAGCCCGCAGCGTCAGGCCGGCCGGCGACGGCCGTGAACAGCGCGCTCGCGACGTTGCCGGTTTCCGTCGATCCGTAGGTCGCGATCACCACGGCGGGCAGGCGCCTTTGGGTGAGCTCGTGCGTCGACATGGGCAGGGCGCCGCCGCCGACCTCGATCGTGCGTACGTCGCATGCGACGCCGCCGGCGGGCAGGACGTCGAGGATCCTGCGCAGCCCGATCGGCGCGATGGAAACGTGCGACACCCGCGACGACACGAGCCACGATGCCATTTGCTCCAAGTGGGGCATGGGCTCGATGACCGTGAAGCCGGTGCGCAACGTTCGCAGCACCGTGACCAGTCCGTACCCGGTGAATGGG
>JADLEZ010000592.1 GCA_020845855.1 Burkholderiales bacterium | reverse complement strand
TTCATTCGTTCTTGAGCGGCTCCAGGACGTCGCGCCGAAAGATCTGCAGGATCGGGTTGTCGTTGTCTTTTCGGTAGGAGAACACCATTTCGACCGGCCGCGACGGCTCCATGGCGACGCGGCGAAGCAGTACATCCTCGAAATGCAGGCGCGAGGCGGTCGCGGGCGTGAGCGCTACGCCGATGCCCGAGCCCACCAGCGCGAGCATCGTGTGGATTTGCGAGACGTAGTTGACGATGTCCGGCTGAACGCCTGCGCGATCCAGGCAGCCTTGCACCAGTTGATACAGGTAGCTCGCCTCGTAGGGCGAGTAGGCGATGAACGGCTTCCCCTGCAGGCACGACAGGGCCGGCGTCCTGGGCCAGTTCTTCGCCTCCCCTCGCGGAATCGTCAGCATCAGCGCTTCGCGTCCGAGCAAGACGGATTCGAGGCCGCCATGCGGCGCATAGGGGCGCATCAATCCCACATCGAGCTGACGCGAATCGAGCGCCTCCAATTGCTCGCTCGTGACCATCTCCTTGAGCGTAAGCGAGATGTTCGGCGCCCGCCGCTGCAGGCGCCGCACCAGTTCCGGCAGTAGGCCGTAGCCGAACGCGGCGGTGAAGCCGATGGCGATCGACCCGCGCTCGCCCTTGGCGACTTTGCGCGCCGTGGCGGCCGCTTCTTCGGCAAGGCGGAGGATGCGCGCGGCCTCGGGGAAGAACGCCTTTCCCGCGGCGGTGAATCGCACCACGCGATTGGTGCGCTCGAGAAGCGGGGTGCCGACTTGGTGCTCCAGCAGGCGAATCTGTCGGCTGAGCGGCGGCTGGGTGATGTTCAGCCGCTCCGCAGCGCGACGGAAGTGCAGTTCCTCGCCCACGGCGACAAAGCAACGAAGTTGGTTGATCTCGAGCATGATTCAATTCATGTATCAATCACGTCATTGATTGATTTGAACATATATCAATACCGCCCGACAATGGGCGCGTATGCCGTTCATCGATCTCATCGCTTCGATTGTCGTGCGCCTGTCACGTGGAGAGGCCTTGGCGAGGTCGTGCAACGGCGAATTCCGGCTCGATCCGACCGTGGGTGTCGCCTCCTTCGACCTGGGCGGTTCGAGGCAACCCGCGGTGTGCACCATCGGTGGCGCTGAGTTGCTGGTCCAACTCGCCGCACCCGTCATCGGAGTCATGGGCGTGAATCCCGTGGGGAGGGCTGTGGCCGAGTTCGCGCGTGCCGCACTTGGGGCGGAGGTCGTTTTCTGCAGCGGTGCGGGCGAGAGTCACCCCGACGATAGCGAGAGGTGTGTGGCGCCTGAGGAGGTCGAACGAAACGCGGACATCTACTGCTTTCCCCTGCCATTGCCCTCTAACGCCGGCGATTGGCTTCTCTCGCGGCGAGCCCAAGCTTTCCGGTCGCGGGCCATCATCGTCGCCTGGCACCGGTCGGCGTCCGTCGAGCGTGCGCTCACTTACTTAGGCGGCCACATCGCGGACGACGTTCCCCTGGGCGAGCTTGCCGCGCAGGGCAAGATGAGCAAGTTTCATCTGTTGCGGCTGTTCAAGGCAACGCTCGGCATCACGCCGCACCGGTGTCACCTGCTGCTCAGGATCCATCAGGCGCGGACGATGTTGCATCAGGGAATGCGGATCCCGGAAGTCGCACTCGCCCTGGGTTTTTTCGACCATGCTCACCTGAACCGCACATTCCGGTTGTTTGCAAGCGATCCGCCGAGTTGGTATCAGCATCACGGCAATTTCTTCCAAGACAGGGCCAGCGGAGTGTCCTAAAAGGCTCCGTTCGGGAATCCTGATCGAAAGCGCACCACGCTGGGGCCATGTCCGACCGCGAACGTCCCGTTCCGTTGACCATCCGCATGCACGAGCGCGACAACGTCGCGATCGTTGCCAACGACGGCGGCCTGCCTTCGGGCACGGTGTTTCCGTCCGGGTTGACGCTGCGCGAGCACGTGCCGCAGGGGCACAAGGTGGCGCTCGCCGACTTGACGGCGGGTTCGGCCGTGCTGCGCTACAACGTGGCGATCGGCCACGCGCTGCGCGACATCCCGGCCGGGAGCTGGGTCCACGAAAGCCTGCTGAAGATGCCCTCCGCGCGCGAGCTCGAGAACCTGCCGGTCGCCACGGTCAGGCCCGAACCGCAGCCGCCGCTCGACGGCTACACCTTCGAGGGCTATCGAAACGCCGATGGCTCGGTGGGCACCCGCAACATCCTGGCCATCACGCAAACCGTGCAATGCGTAGCCGGTGTGGTGGACTTTGCCGTGAAGCGCATCAAGGAAGAGTTGCTGCCACGCTTCCCCAACGTCGACGACGTGGTGGCCCTCGAGCACACTTACGGCTGCGGCGTGGCCATCGACGCGCCCGACGCGATCGTGCCGATCCGCACCCTGCGCAATATCTCGCGGAACCCGAACTTCGGCGGCGAGGTGATGGTGGTGAGCCTCGGGTGCGAGAAGCTGCAGCCCGCGCGGCTGCTGCCGCCGGGCACGATCCCCATCGTCGACGAGCGCAGCGTCTGCGACGTCGGAGTCAACGCCGAGCCCGACCTCGACGTCGTCGTCCTGCAGGCCGAGAAGCACGTCGGGTTCGCGTCGATGATCGAGTCGATCATGGACAGTGCGCTCGTGCACCTCGAGCGCCTGAACGATCGGCGGCGCGAGACCGTTCCCGCGAGCGAGCTGGTCGTCGGCGTGCAGTGCGGCGGTAGCGACGCGTTCTCCGGCGTCACGGCGAACCCGGCAGTCGGCTTCTGTACCGACCTGCTGGTGCGCGCGGGCGCGACGGTCATGTTCTCCGAAGTGACCGAGGTGCGCGACGCCATCGATCAACTCACATCCCGAGCAGTGAACGCGGAGGTCGCGGACGAGATCGTCCGGCAGATCGGATGGTACGACGCATACTTGCAGCGCGGCGGCGCGGATCGCAGCGCGAACACGACACCGGGCAACAAGAAGGGCGGACTCTCCAACATCGTAGAGAAGGCGATGGGCTCGGTCATCAAGTCCGGCACCGCCGCGATCTGTGGCGTGTTGCCGCCCGGGGAAAGGCTCGACGGCAGGAAGGGCCTCATCTTCGCCGCGACGCCGGCGAGCGATTTCATCTGCGGCACGCTGCAACTTGCCGCCGGCATGAACGTGCACGTGTTCACCACCGGACGCGGCACGCCCTATGGCCTCGCGCAATGTCCCGTCATCAAGGTCGCCACGCGCAGCGATCTCGCCCGCCGGTGGCACGATCTCATGGATGTCAATGCGGGAACGATCGCCGAGGGCCGCGCGACCATCGAAGAGGTCGGCTGGGAGCTGTTCCGCCTCATTCTCGACGTGGCGAGCGGCCGCAAGACCTGGGCCGAGAAGCACGGGATCGCGAACGCGCTGGCGCTGTTCAATCCGGC
>JADLEZ010000591.1 GCA_020845855.1 Burkholderiales bacterium | reverse complement strand
GCGCGGAACGTCGTCGTTCCGACCTCGGGAATCGGCTTGGACAGCGTCTCGGCCAGCAGCGCGAGCGCCACGACGTTCGACGTCTTGCCCTGATCGGTTGCCATGCCTGTCGTCGTATACCGCTTGGCATGCTCGACCGAGCGGAACCCTTCCTGGGCGGCGAGACGGATGTCCCGTTCGGTCACGTCGTGCTGGAAATCGACGAAATGCTTCCCGGGCAGCCCGCGGCCGAGGGCGGCCTGCGCCGACCACAGCGGCTCGACATGCAGTTCGTCGAGCAAGGGCGGGGTACTCGCTGCCGCCCGGCGGCCGAACGACGCGAGGGTTTCGGCGGCTCGGGAGCGGCCATCAAGCAACGCTGATTCGAGGCCGAAACGTCCGTTGGCCGCTCCGGCCACCGCCACCGGCTGCCCTGACTCGGCGGGAAGGAAGCACGCGAGCATCGGTTCGTATCGCAGCGTCCCCGGGGATTGGCTGAAAAGATGGACCGTTGGGTTGAAGCCTCCCGAAACGAGGACGTGGTCACAGTCGATACGGCGCGTGGCGCGATTCGACCGGGCCGACACCTCTACCGCGGCAACTCGCTTGCCGCCGTTGGCGCACGCGACCACGTGTCCCGCAAGGAGCTCGACACCGGCGGCCTTCGCCTCGGCGCGCAGCGCATCCGAAGGTCGCGCGCGCACGTCGACGATGAGCGAGAGGCTCTTCGACAGCGCGTGCATCTGCAATGCGCTCTCGAGGCCCACGTCGTTGTTCACGAATGCAACGCCGCGCCGGCCGAGGGAGACGCCGTACTGATGCGCGTAAGCGCAGGCCGCGCCCGCGAGCATGATGCCGGGCAGATCGTTGTTGCCGAAGACGATCGGGCGCTCCAGGGCGCCCGTGGCGAGAATGACGCGCCGTGCCCGGAAATGCCACAGCCGCTGGCGCGAGACACCTGGCGCCCCGCCGGGGCCGCGGTGGTCGGTGCGCTTCTCGACCGCCATGAGGTAGTTGTGGTCGTAGTAGCCGAAGACCGTGGTGCGCGGGAGCAGCAGTACGTTCGCCATCGCGTCGAGCTCTGCCTGCGCACGCATGATCCATTGCGCGCCTTCGAGTCCCTCGATGATCGCGGAGTGCCGCAGGAGGCTGCCGCCGGGCTCGCGTCCCTCGTCGGCGACGACGACGCGTAAGCCCGCGCGCGCGAGCTCGAGCGCGGCCGCGAGGCCGGCCGGACCCGCACCCACGACCAGTACGTCGCAATGCCAATGGATGCGGTCGTAGCTATCCGGATCGGGAGCGCTTGGCGCTACGCCGAGGCCGGCCGCCCTGCGTAGCGCCGGCTCGTACACCCGACGCCAGAGCCGCCTCGGCCATTTGAACGTCTTGTTGTAGAACCCGGCGACCAGCAACGATGACGCGAGTCCCGACACCGCGCGCAAGTCGAAGCCGACACTCGGGAAGCAGTTCACGCTCGAGGCGTCGAGTCCCGGGTAGAGCTCGATCTCCGTTGCGCGCAGGTCAGGCGTGCTGTAGGCGCCGCGCTCGAGCTGGACGATCGCGTTGGGTTCCTCGGAGCCTGCGGCGAGAATGCCCCGCGGTCGGTGGTACTTGTAGCTGCGCGCGACGAGATGCACGTCGTTCGCGAGCAATGCCGAGGCGAGCGTATCGCCGGCGTAGCCGCGGAGCCTCCGGCCGTTGAACGTGAACGCGACCGGCCGCGAGCGATCCACTCGTCCGGCATCGGGCAGACGACTCATGCCGGGCGCGCCGGTGGCTGCTCGCCGGGCTTGTAAGTTCCGAGGATATCGTGCGTCACGGTGTGCCGCGCCGCGTTGAACCAGCGCCGGCATCCGTGCGCGTGCATCCAGCGCTCGAGGAAGACGCCCTTCGGGTTATCGCGCATGAACAGGTACTGCGCCCACTGCGCATCGCTCAGCGCCGCGGGGTCGCGGGGATAGGACACATGCGCCTGGCCGCCGTAGGAGAACTCGATCTCGTCGCGCGGCCCGCACCAAGGGCAGGGTATGTGGAGCAACTTGTCCCTTAATGCGCGACCGCCGCGGCGCTGTGCTCGTCGATGAGCGCTCCGGTGGTGAAGCGCTCGAGCGAGTACGCGGCGTTGAGCGGGTGCGGCGTGTCGCGGGCGATCGTGTGCGCGAACACCCAGCCCGAGCCGGGCGTCGCCTTGAACCCGCCCGTTCCCCAGCCGCCATTGAGGTAGAGGCCGCGCAGGGGCAGCTTGCCGATGATGGGCGAAGCGTCCGGGCAGACGTCGACGATCCCTGCCCACGCGCGCATCAGCCGCACCCGGCTAAAGATCGGGAAGAGCTCGAGGAGCGCGGACATCTGGTGCTCGATGACGTGGAACGAGCCGCGCTGGCCGTAGGAGTTGTATGCGTCGATACCGGCCCCCACCACGAGCTCGCCCTTGTCCGATTGGCTCACGTACACGTGCACCGCGTTCGACATCACAACGCACGGGTGAATCGGCTTCATCGGTTCCGAGACGAGCGCTTGCAGCGGATGACTCTGGATCGGCAGCCGGATGCCGGCCATCGCGGCAAGCACGGACGAGTGTCCCGCGACAACGATACCGATCTTGTCGGCATGGATCGTGCCGCGCGTCGTGCGCACCCCCGTCACGCGTCCATCGTCTCGCAGGATGCCCGTTACCTCGCAGTTCTGAACGATATCCACGCCGAGCGCGTCGGCGGCGCGCGCGTAACCCCACGCGAGGGTGTCGTGGCGGGCGGTACCGCCGCGGCGTTGCAGGGTGGCGCCCAGCACGGGGTGGCGGGCGGCCGGTGAGATGTCGACGATGGGGCAAAATGCCCTCACCTCCTCCGGCGTGAGCCACTCCGCGTCGATGCCGCTCAGCCGGTTCGCCTCGACGCGCCGCCTCCCCTCGCGCACGTCGGGGAGGCTGTGCGCGAGGTTGAGCACACCGCGCTGGCTGAACATGACGTTGATGTTCAGCTCCTCGTTAAGCCCTTCCCACAGCTTGAGTGCGTGCTCGTAGAGCGCGCCACTCTCGTTGCACAAGTAGTTGGAGCGCACGATCGTCGTGTTGCGTCCGGTGTTGCCGCCCCCGATCCAACCCCTCTCGAGCACCGCCACATCGCGAATTCCGTGGTTCCTGGCGAGGTAGTAGGCGGTGGCAAGGCCGTGACCGCCGCCGCCGACGATGACCACGTCGTAGCGCTCGCGTGGCGCGGCGTCGCGCCAGAACGGTCTCCAGCCTCGATGACCCGAAAGCGCGTTTCGGGCGAGGCTCAGGATCGAGAATCTCTGCATGCGTAGGAACGCTTGACGGTCACCCGATGCTAGCCAGATTGGTTGGCCAGCACTTTCATTTATGCGACATACTGTTTAATGTATGCGGCAGAGGAATCTGGTAGGAGGAGTTTATGAAGGTGTTTCCGGGGACGAGGGCGAGGAAGTCTCGGGAGAGTGCGCAGCCCGTGTCCGCGCCGCCGAAGCTTCGCGTCGGTTTCGTGCTCGCCCACCGTTTCACGCTTACGGCATTCGCCGGATTTGTCGACGCGCTGCGCCTCGCGGCCGATGAGGGTGATCGCAGCCGGCCGCTGCAGTGCCAATGGAGTGTCCTCGGAAGCCCGAGCTCGCCCGTGGCGGCGAGCTGCGGGGCAGCGGTGCAGCCGTGGGACGAAATGGAGGACCCTGCACGATTCGACTACATCGTGGTCGTGGGCGGTCTCTTGCACGGCGGCCAGACGGTGCCCGCCGGAACGCAGGCCTTTCTGCGTGCAGCGGCGCACGCGAACGTGACGCTGGTCGGCGTCTGCACCGGCTCGTTCGTGCTGGCACGCACGGGCCTGCTCGACGGCCACGTGGCGTGCGTGAGCTGGTTTCATCGCGAGGATTTCGAGCGGGAGTTTCCTCGCATAAGAGTGGTCAGCGATCGGATGTTCGTCGTGGACGGGGATCGCATCAGCTGCGCGGGCGGCACGAGCGTGGTTCACCTCGCCGCGCACCTTATCGACCGCCACTGCGGCCGTGCCCATGCCGCCAAGAGCCTGCGCATACTGATCGAGGACCAGCCGTTGGGCGCCGACGCTCCGCAGCCGGAGTCCATCGTTACCCGGCAGGCCACCGACCCCGTCGTTCGCCGCGCGATGCTGCTGATCGAGCAGCGGTTGTCGAATCCGGACCTGCTGGCCGACATCTCACGGGAGATCGGCGTCAGCACCCGGCAATTGGAGCGGCGCTTCCTGGCTGACGTCGCCATCGCCCCCCGGCAGTACCGCTTGAAGCTGCGACTCGCCCGCGCCAGGTGGATGATCGAGCACACCGATGCGCGCCTCACGGACATCGGGCTCGAGTGCGGCTTCGGCAGTTGCTCGCACTTTTCGCGCGCGTTCAGCAGCCACTTCCATGCGCGGCCGTCGAGCCTGCGCCGCAGGATCCGGGCTAGCTAGCCCCTTTCGTGTCATCCCGAGCGAAGCGAGGGATCCGTAGTGATCAGTTGCACCGGTCACGGCGCTGCCGCCGGCCGATAACACGTTGCCGCCGGCATTGCCCGCCAGCAGCACACCCGCACAGGTTATCTGCGCACCCTGCTGCGCGTTGACGCCGAAGCCATACTGATTGCTGAAGTCGCGGCGGCTGTTGACGACGCTGCCGCCGTTGATCGCGACACTCGCTCCCGCGCCGAACGCGAACACGCCCTGCGCGGCATTGCCGTCGATCGCCGAGCCGGAGACGACGATGGTCGAGCCCTGGCTCACCGCTAAGTGCCTCGCCGTTGCGCTGGCGCTCGTCCTGGCGGTGGCATCCGGCGCCGCGGCCGCACAGACCCCAGCCGCCCAGGAGCCGAACGCCATGCCTGATTTTGCGGCACCACTTCTACCCTCCCCTACCGCGACTTTGACCAGCAAGGTCCGCTTTGACGGATGTTCGAAAGCGAAGTAAGATCGCCAAGGAGACCAGAATTATGGTCCGATTAGCGCAATGGCCAAGACCTTACCAATTTCGGAAGTGAAGATGCGGCTCCCCGAGTTGATCGCCGGCGTTCAGGATCACGACGATGAGATCGTGGTGACCAAGAACGGCCGGCCCGCGGCGGTGTTGATCAACTACGAGGAGTACGGGCGACTCAAGGAAACGCTGGACGTTCTGAGCGACCCGGATCTGATGGCACAGATCAACGAGAGCCGGCAGTTCTACGCCGCCGGCAACTCGGGGGGCACGTTCGAGGACGTGTTCGGTGACACTCTCGTGCAGGCGCGGAAGCGCCGCGGGTGAGACTCTATCGTGTTGACATCCCGCCGCACGTTGCGGAAGTCATCCGGGCATTGCATCCGGACCTGAAGAGACCGCTCAAGGCAGCGTTGCGAGCGATCGCCGCCAATCCGGTCCTGGGCGATCCACTGTTGCGAGAACTCGAGGGCCTTCGCAAGTATCGCGTGCGCAGATTCCGAATCGTTTACCGCGTCGAAGCCAGAGCAAGGCTGATCCGAGTGCTTGCGGTCGGCCACCGCCGGCGCGTCTACGAAGATCTGGCCGACCGTGTACGCGAGAACCGTTGAACGGTCGCACGTTATCGAAGACTGCGCCTGCGGACCTCTACCCGCCTCCGTGCCGATGCAGCATGGCGTTGCGCCGATAGTGCTCTCCCCCTTCGGAGAGCGTCATCACGCGGCTGCCCCGACGCACCTCGCCGTTCACGAACGGGCTCAGCGCCACCCGTCGATCGCGCACCAGGTCGAGCCAGCTTTGCGTCGATTCGCGTACGCCGTCCTCAATGGCCAGGAAGCCCTTCGACCGCGCCGCCTTCCCTCGCGCACGTCGGGGAGGCTGTGCGCGAGGTTGAGCACACTGCGCTGGCTGAACATGACGTTGATGTTCAGCTCCTCGTTAAGCCCTCAAGGCGCGGCCGTCGAGCCTGCGCCGCAGGATCCGGGCTAGCTACTAAGCTAACCCCTTTCGTGTCATCCCGAGCAAAGCGAGGGATCCGCAGTGATCAGTTGCATCCGGTCACGACACCGCCTCCGGCCGAGAACACGTTGCCGCCGGCATTGCCCGCCAGCGCCACACCCGCACAGGTGATCTGCGCACCTTGCTGCGCGTTGACGCCGAAGCCGTACTGATTGCTGGAATCGCGGCGGCTCCCGGCCACGCTGCCGCCGTTGATCGCGACACTCGCTCCCGCGCCGAACGCGAACACGCCCTGCGTGGCGTTGCCGTCGATCGTCGTGCCGGAGACGACGATGGTCGAGCCCTGGCTCACGAACAGACCGCCCTGGCCCTCGTTGTTCAGGATCCGGCTGCCCTGCAGCACCCCCACCCGCGAGCCGTCGCGCACCTGCACGCCCGAGCCGCCCGCCGGCGCGGCCGCCGCGTTGTTGCTCGCGCTCGTGTTGCTGATGGTCGCGACTTCCGAGGCGACTCCGACATCGATCCCCACCGTCGCATTATCGTCGACGATGTTGTTCTCGATCAGCGCGACCTTGGAATGGTCGAGCACGCTCAGGCCACGGTCGTTGCCGGTGATCGCGTTGTTGCGGATCGCCTGCACCGTCGAATGATCGTCGACCTGGATGCCGCCGACGGCGTTGCCGGTGAGCGCGTTGTCGGCGATTTCCGTGACACTCGAGGTCGGCCGCACGATGAGCGCGGTCGCAGTCGAGTCGGTGACGGTGTTGCCGACGATGCGGCCGGCCGCCGCGTTGAGGAAGATGCCGATCCCGTAGGGACGGTTGCGGGTCAGCCGGTTGCCCTGGATCAGGTCGACGTTCGCGCCGTTCTCCGCCATCAGGATGCCGGTGCCCGCGAACGCGAACTGCTGGCCGCCGTTGCCGGTGGCCACGTTGTCGACGACGGCGCCGCGCAAGGGCGGGGACGCGCCGGCCTCGCTGCGGTTGTTGAACTCGATGCCCGACGAGCCGTTGTTGGCCACCGTGTTGCCGGCCACGCAATAGTTGCCGCCGCCGCCGGTCAGGATGCCGTCGGCGCGGTTGTTGCTGGCGGTATTGCCGACGATCCACGCGCCGTACGGCCCGGCCGGGATCGCGGGGCAGTTGCCTGGCGCCCCCGCGGGCGCGGCCGCGGGTGCCTGCGAGCCGACGAAGGCGATGCCGGTCTCCACGTTGCCGTCGGCGACGTTGTTGCGCACGACGAGCCCGTGGGCGCCCTCGCCGCCCAGGCCGAAGCGCGCGTTGCCGGTGGCGAAGACGTTCTCGATCACCACGTTGCTCGCCCGGAAGACGTAGGCGCCGACGGCGCCGGAGCGCTTGACCGTGAAGCCCGCGAAGCGCACGCCCGGCGCGGGAATCACCACCAGGTTGCCAGGCGAGTTCTCGCCGTCGATGACGGTGTCTTGCGCGCCTTCGCCGACGACCTGCACGTTCGGCCGCAGCGGTGACAAGCCTGCCCCGCCGCTGCCGATCGGCAGCGTCTCGCCGGTCGCACTGCGCGAGTAGGTACCCTTGCGCACGAAGATCACGTCGCCCGCCTGCGCCTTGTTGATCGCCGCCGTGATGCTGCGAAACGGCGACGCGCTGCTGCCGTTGCCGCCCGTGGCCTTCGCGTCGACGTACCAGCGGATGTTGCCCGGAACCGGCGGCGCGGGCGGCGGCTCCGACAGCGACGCGCTGCTGCCGCTGGTGTCGAACACGCCGATCACGTCGCGCCGATGGTCGCGCAGCGTGAGCACGAGATCGCCGCTCGCGGCGGCGCCGTACTCGCTCGCGCCGAACAGCTTGACGGTGACCGCCTGGGTGGCCGGCACGCAGAACGCCCCGAAGCCGGCGAGACTCGCGCCGCCGCCGTCGCGGGTGATGAACCCGCCCACGACCACCCCGCCGGCGAAGGACCCGGCGGTCCCCAGCGCGAGCTGGAAAGTCCCGCGCCCGGACGCCGCGTCGGAGCCGATGACGACGACGTAGAAGCCCGGGCCGAGGCTCGCCGAGAACGAAAGCGGCGAGGAGGCGCTCGGCGTGCCTTGCGCGCCGGCGATGCGCTCGCCGGCGATGCCGTCGCGGCGAAGGTCCACGTTG
>JADLEZ010000590.1 GCA_020845855.1 Burkholderiales bacterium | reverse complement strand
GACGCCGTGCGACATCAGGGCCATGTCCCGCGCTGGCTGCAGCTCGCCGTGCTGCGCGATCTGCGCTGGTACTTCGCGGTGGACGCCCGCGAGCGCGCGCCGACCATCATCGTCAGCGCGGCGATGGCGGACGTCTTCCACGAGCGCGTCGGGACGATCCTCCGGCACGTCGACGTCGAAGCGCTAGCCGCGCCCGAGCTCCACGACATCGATCCCGAGATCCGGCACGCGCTGCTCGCATACAAGGGCGTGTCCGCACACTCGCCGGTCGCCGTCTCCGCGTACGACAAGGACCAGGGCCTGCTCAAGGTCTCCTATTTTTTCCACGGCGCGCGTCCGGTCGAGGCGTTCCGCGGGAACGACGGCCGTGAGCTGAAGCCGGCCTTCCGCAAGGACCGCGCCTGCAGGTTCTTCCGTCGCACCCTGTTCCACGAGCGCATCGCCTGGCTGCCCGCGGACGGCATGCGGACACTGGAGGTCGCGCTCGCCGGCCGGGCGCAGCAAGTGCATGTCGGGCACGCACCGGCCCTGCTCGCGCCTGCCGGCGAATGCGGGCTCGACATCGAACCAGCATGCAATGTGCTTGTGCATGCACAGGCAGGCTTGGCGCGGCGGCGCTTCGGCCCGCGGGCGCTGCGCGCCGCCTTCATCAAGTGGCTCGCGCGGCTGCCGCTCGTGCGCCGGAAGTACGCCAACGCGTGGGTCTTCATCGACCGCGAAGACGATGCCGACGACAACGCCGAGCACATGTATCGCTGGGTTCGCGCGCACCACCCCGAGGTGAACGCCTGGTTCCTGCTCACCCGCAACTCCTGGCATTGGGATCGCCTGGCGCGCGAAGGATTCCGGCTCGTTACCCCGGGATTGCGACGCAAGCTCCTGCTGCTCAACAGCGAGCACGTCGTTTCCTCGCACGCGGAACACATGGACGGCGGCTTTGCGCGAACCTACTACGGTGACATGATGAACTGGCGCTACAGTTTCCTGCAGCACGGCGTGATCAAGGACGATGTGTCGCACTGGCTCAGCAGGAAGCCTTTCGACCTCTTCATCACGACCAGCCCGGCGGAGCACGAGTCGATCGTCGGCGACGGAACGCCGTACACCTACACCGACCGCGAGATGCGCAGGACGGGCCTGCCGCGCCACGATCGATTGCTTGCGCTAGCGCATGCAGCGGGACCGGCCGACGTCGCCACGATCCTCATCATGCCGACGTGGCGCGGCAGCCTCGTCGACAGCCGCGCGAGCGGGACGGGCGATCCGCTCGCCGCGTTCGCGCAGTCGCAGTACGCGAGGCGCTGGCGCAGCGTGCTGCGCTCCCCCGATCTGCACGAGCTCGCCGGACAGCACGGCAAGCGCATCGTGTTCATGCCCCATCCCAACGCGGTGCCGTTCATCGACGCCTTCGCGCCACCCTCCCACGTGGAAGTGCTGACGGCAGCGGGCGGCGCCGTGCAGCAGGCGTTCGCCGCCACGCAGGCATTCGTGACGGATTACACTTCGGTTGCGTTCAGCATGGCGTTCCTGCGCCGCGCCGTGTTCTACTACCAGTTCGACCGCGAGGAATTCTACGGCGGCTCGCACAACTGGCGGGAGGGCTACTTCGACTACGACCGCGACGGCTTCGGTCCAGTGGCGTTCGGCGAGGCCGAGCTCATTGGCAACCTCCGCCGTTTCCTCGCGCAGGGGGCGCGGGTGCACCCCCTGTACCTAGATCGCATGATCCGCGCGATTCCCGACCAGGATATGCTCGCGTGCGAACGCTCGTTCCACTGCATCCTCGACACGCGCCGGCCGCGCGCCGGAAAGCGCTCGACAAGCCAGGGTCGATGAACACTCTGGCGGTCATCGTCGCGCCCGGCTACGACGCGGCGCGCCTGCGGCGCGCAACGCGCGGCATGACCGGGCTCGACGCCGTGGAAATGGTCGTGGGCACGGCGCAAGGCTGGGCCGATGCGATGAATGCAGGTCTCGCCGCTGCTAGCGCGCAGTGGGTGATGTTCGTCGACGGCGCGGAGCCACCTGCGGCGGACCTGCGCAACCGGAGCTGCTTTGTCGCGCGGTACTCCGAAGCGGACCTCGCGGTCGTGGCGACTGCCGATGCGGCGCAGGCCGTGGTTTCCGTGGGCGACCTCGCGGACGTTCCGCGCGGGCTCGGCGCGGCCTGGTTCCGCCGCGACCTCCTGCAGCGCTCGGCACTTGCATTCGACGGCAGCGTCCCGCGCCACCTCGCCGGCACGATACTCGCGGCACGCTACCTGCTCGCCAACCCCGACAAGACCGCGGCGTGGCTCGCTTCCGCTCGCGCACCGGAGCGGGCACGCGAGCCGGATCCGGCCACATGGGCCAATCCGGCAACGTACGACCGTGCGCTCGTCCACGGCTGCCTGGCGCTGCTAGAAGACGCCGTGCGACATCAGGGCCATGTCCCGCGCTGGCTGCAGCTCGCCGTGCTGCGCGATCTGCGCTGGTACTTCGCGGTGGACGCCCGCGAGCGCGCGCCGACCATCATCGTCAGCGCGGCGATGG
>JADLEZ010000589.1 GCA_020845855.1 Burkholderiales bacterium | reverse complement strand
TTGCGCAGGCGCTCATGACGCGCTCGGACCTCCTGCTCCTCGACGAGCCGACCAACCACCTCGACTTGGACGCCGTGCTGTGGCTCGAGGAGTGGCTGCGCAGGTATCCGGGCACGCTGTTCCTCATCACCCACGATCGCGATTTTCTCGACGGCGTGGCGGGAGGGATCGTGAACATCGAGGGCCGCAAGCTCGTCTCGTACGCCGGCAACTACACGCAGTTCGAGCGCGCGCGAAGCGCAACGCTTGCGCTGGCGCAGGCCACGTACACGAAGCAGCAGCGGCAGATCGCGCACTTGCAGGCGTTCGTCGACCGCTTCCGCGCCAAGGCGACCAAGGCGAAGCAGGCGCAGAGCCGGATCAAGGCGATCGAGCGGATGGGAGAGATCGCCGCCGCGCACGTGGACAGCCCGTTCGAGTTCTCGTTTGCGCCGGTGACGCGCACCGCGCGCCAGCTCGTGCTGCTCGAGCATGTCACGCTCGGGTATGACGACCCCCACGCTCGCACAAACGCCCTGCTCGCTGCCCCCCAAGGGGGCGCAGTTCGCGCCTCGGGGCGGCCCTTCGGCGCTCACGACGGCCGGCCGCCGGTACTGCGCGATCTCACCTGGAGTCTCCTGACCGGCGATCGCGTGGGGTTGCTCGGCGCCAACGGCGCCGGCAAGTCGACGCTGCTGAAGGCGATCGGGGGCACGCTCGCGCCGCTCGCCGGCGCGCGGCGCGTCGCCCAGGGACTGCGCCTGGGTTACTTCGCGCAGCACCAGGTCGAGCAGCTTCGCCTCGAGCACTCGCCGCTGTGGCACCTGCGCCAGCTCGAGCCCGACGCGCGCGAGCAGGAGCACCGCGACTTCCTGGGCGGCTTCGACTTCCGCGGCGAGATGGCTTCAGCCGCCGTCCGCCATTTTTCGGGCGGCGAGAAAGCGCGGCTGACGCTCGCGATCATCGTGCGCGGCAAGCCCAACCTGCTGCTCCTCGACGAGCCCACCAACCACCTCGACATCGAGATGCGCGAAGCGCTGACCGAGGCGCTGCAGGACTACGACGGCGCGCTGGTGGTGGTCGCGCACGACCGGCATCTGCTGCGCGCGACCACCGATGCGCTGTGGCTCGTCGCCGGCGGCAAGGTCGCCCCGTTCGACGGCGACCTCGACGACTATCGCGATTGGGTGCTGGGGGCTGCGCGACGCGAGCGGACCGCGACCGAGGCGCCGGCGGCGGGAGGCGACCGCAAAGCCCGTAAACGCGAGCAAGCGCAAGCGCGGCAGCGCCTTGCCGACGCGCGCAAGCCGCTCCTTGCGCGGCAATCCGCGCTCGAGGCCGACATGAGCGCGCTCACCCGGGAGAAGGACGCGCTCGACGCGTGGCTCGCGAGCGAGGCGGCGTACGAGGAGGCGCAGCGCGACGCGCTCAAGGCGAAGGTGGCGCGCCAGGGCGAGCTCGCCTGGCAGCTCGCCCGCCTCGAAAGCGAGTGGCTGGAAAATGCCGAGGCGCTGGAGCGGGTCGCCAGCGGGTAAGCTTGCCGCCCATGACCGAATCCCGGCACTTTTCGATGCTCCGCGGCTTCCGGCTCGCGGACTTCCTGACGCTCGCCAACGCCGCGTGCGGTGTCGCCGCCGTGTTCTGCGCGATGGCGTTCGCGCGCGACCCGGTGCTCGCGTACTTCTACGCCGCGGCGGCGCTGGCGCCGGCCGCGTTCATTTTCGACGTCCTCGACGGGCGCGTGGCGCGCGCGCGGCACACGCAAGGGCCGTTCGGGCGCGAGCTCGATTCGCTGGCAGACGTGATTTCCTTCGGTGTGGCACCCGCCGCCCTCGGCTTCGCGGCCGGATTGACGGGGGGCTGGGACTGGATCGCGCTCATCTACTTCGTCTGCTGCGGCGTCTCCCGCCTCGCGCGCTACAACGTGACCGCGGAAGCGCTCGCCAAGGACGACAGCGGCAAGGTCGCCTACTTCGAGGGCACGCCCATCCCGACCAGCGTGGCGATCGTCGCCGTCCTCGCGCTCGCGGCGTGGCAGGGGCGCATCGGCGACGCGCTGTTCGGCGGCGCGTGGCAGTTGGGGCCGTGGGTGCTGCACCCGTTCGCGCTGCTGTACGTGCTGTCGGGCACGCTCATGATCAGCAAGACGCTGCGGATTCCGAAGCTATAGAGAGCGCAGACCCCCCATTTCGACGAGTTACCGTGTGCTTCTTGAGAGGGGGTGAATCGAAATCGACGCGATGCCGTCACGTGCCGTCGTCCGCAGTCTCGCCCCATGTCGCTTCCCACGTGGCGCGTAGCCAGCGCGCGCAGGCGATGTTCTGCGCGAAGATCGAGTACTTCGCACCGCCGCCGTAGTCGGGCGGAGGGATGAACTCGGTGGAGATCTGCCCGAGGCGGCTCTCGGCGCATGTGGCGTGATGGCGCATGAGCTTGCGTACTACCTCCTTCCACGGCTCGAGCTTCGCCTCGTCCCAGTCCCCGTGCCACTCTCCGGGTGCCGGCCGCACGAACGGGTACTGGATGCCGCGCCCGTAGCTGCCGTCCGGGTGGCGCGCCCACACGTTGACGGGATTGGCCGGAATCGTCGCACGAGCATGGGCATGGCGCACCCAGTTGGCGACGATCCACTCGTCGACGACGTTACCTGGTCGATACGGGTCGAGGATCAGGGAGCCCGCCTCGACGTCGGCACGCATCCCCTGGACCTCCTGCTCGCGCGGGTTGTCAATCTTGAAGATCACATGCGAGTGATCGAGAGTAATGTTGAACTCGACGCCGCGGCGCTCGACCTCGCGTCCGACCTTGGCCACACGCCCAAAGTGCTCGGACCACATGTTGACGTGCACCTCGAAACACGGCGTCACGCCGTGGCGCTCGCCGGCCTCCGCCGCGCGCAGGTAGAAAGCAACGACCTCGTCGTCGGTCACCGGGCGGCCGTTCGCGTCATTTGCCATCACCTGCACGTTGTGGACCTTCGCGCCGCAGATCGCCGCGACGCGCAGGTGCCACTCGAACAGGGGCTCGTCACGGCCGAGCGCATAGTAGAAGCCACCGGCGCGAATGGGGATGCCAGTCGCTGCGCTGCCACGCAGGTACGCGTCGACCTCGCCAGGAAGCGGCGAGCGATCGTAGTAGTCGAAGACGCCGGCCTCGCGAACCATCCGGAAGCGCGTCTCAATGTCGTTCGCGTCGTCCCAGCGATGCGCGACGCCGCTGCCGACGACACCGATCGGCAACTGCGGTGCCGGTCGCTTCGCCGTCGGCCGGCCCATCAAGTGGTTCCCCGGACGACGAGCTCGAAACCTAGATCCACGGTCCGGCGATCTAGCGGCGTGCCGGCGAGGCGGGCGAGGATCATCGTGGCGGCGCCGCGACCGATGTCGTAGCCGCGAATCCGCACCGTGGTTAGGTTCATCTGCGCGGCGAGCTCGAGATCTCCGAATCCGGCGATCGCGAGGTCGGCGGGAACGGCAATGCCAGCCTGGACACATCCGAGCAGCGCACCGGCGGCGAACACATCGGTTGAGAAGAATGCGGCCTCGATCCTCGGCGCTACCCCGCGCAGGCGCGCGAGTCCGTCGCGTCCTGCTTCGATGGCTGCGGGGCTCGCCAAATCCACCTCGAGCGCGGCCGCCATCCCGCGGTCGTGCAGCGCCGCGCGAAATCCCTCGCCGCGTGCGTACGAGCGCGGATCGCCACCGCCAAGGAACGCGAGTCGACGATAGCCACGATCGACAAGATGCGCGGCGACGGCGCGGCCGGCACCAAAGTTGGAGAAGCCGACGATCAGGTCGACCGGATCATCGACAAGATCCCAGGTCTGGACGACGGGAACGTGCGCTGCGGCAAGCAAGGCGCGGGCGGGCGGCGCCTGCGTGCATCCGATCACGACGATGCCCTCGGCGCGACGGCCGAGCATCGTCGCGATAAGCGAGCGCTCGCGTTCGTCGTCGTAGCCGGTCTGGCCGAGCAGAATCGAGATGCCCTCCGCCTCGAGCAAGTCCGCAGCACCTTGCACGGTATCGGCGAAGATCGAGTTGGTGATCGTCGGCACGACGACCGCCACCATGCCGCTCTTGTTCGAGGCGAGGCTACCCGCGACGAGGTTCGGCAAGTAACCCACCTGCCGCATCGCGTCGAGCACTGCTTCGCGGGTCGCGGGCGCCACCTTGTCGGGTTCGTTCAGCACCCGGCTCACTGTGACAATCGCCACCCCCGCGATGCGAGCAACGTCTTTCATTCGCGCTGCACCGGTAGCGCGAGAGGGTCGATCGGCCCCAATCCGCTCGAGAAGCGATTTCACGGCATATCTTCCATGATCAAGCGCCGCCCATACGGTCCGATAAAGTCTACCGGACGGCCAGCTCAGCTCCTGCACAATCCCGGGTAAACCTTAGTGAAAATGAGGGTCGACATCACGTGCAATACAAATAATTCTGGACTTTGGCGGAATGGAAGCGCTACCATGTAAGCTGGGAACGGGTGACCATGAGATTATGATCTCGAACAACGACGTCGAAGTCTATCGGCGCGACGGCTACCTGGTGGTTCCAGACCTGCTGGGTGCGCGCCAGCGCATCCAGCTACAGCAGGTGATCGACGGCTGGATCGCGGGCGCATCGCACATCGACGCGCACGACGACATCTACGACCTCGAGCCAGGCCACACGCGCGAGGCGCCGCGAGTGCGTCGAATCAAAGCGCCGCATCGCATCGATCCCCAGTTCCTCGACGTCGTGCGCTCGCCGGCGGTCATCGCCGTACTCACGCGCCTGCTCGGCCCGGACCTGCGGCTGCACGGCTCGAAGCTCAACATCAAGGCGCCGCAGTACGGCTCGCCGGTGGAGTGGCACCAAGACTGGGCGTTCTACCCGCACACCAACGACGACATTCTCGCGATCGGCGTAATGCTCGACGACATGGAACTCGTCAACGGTCCGCTGCTGGTCGTACCCGGATCGCATCGCGGACCTGTGTACGACCACCACTACGACGGCCGTTTCTGCGGTGCGATCGACCCGATCGAGATCGCCACCGAGCTCGCGCGCGCCGTGCCGGTCACGGGCAAGGCCGGGTCCATGTCGTTCCATCACGCACGGTTGCTACACGGCTCGGCCGAGAACACGTCGGCACGCCGCCGTCAGTTGCTGCTATACGAAGTCTGCGCAGCCGACGCATGGCCGCTGGCCGGGGGGATGACGCTGCTCGGCGACTTCGACGAGCGAATGATCGCTGGCCGCACGACCATCCAGGCGCGGATGACGAACGTCCCAGTGCGCATGCCGTGGCCGCCGCCCCTGTGCCAGGGCTCGATCTACGAGAACCAAGCGGTGCGCGCGCAGCGCTACTTCGCCACAACCGCCCGATAGCTCACAACCTGGACGGCCGCCGTAACGCAGCGAGCCCCCATCCGTCGACGAGGAGGAGTTGCCGATGAAGACCCGCTTGGCCGCATTCCTGGCATTCACCATCTGCGCGCTCGCCGCCCCGCCGGCGATAGCGCAGGACACGATCAACCTGCGCTTCGCCCATTCGCTGTCCACCAACGAGCCCTTCCACCAGGCCGCTGAGTACTTCGCAAAGAACATGCAGGAACGCACCAAGGGGCGTGTGCAAATCAAGGTGTACCCGGGTGAGCAGCTGGGCTCGCTCAAGGACACGATGGACATGATCCGCCAGGGCTCCAACGTGATGGTAAGCACGGACTCGGGCTACCTCGCCGACTTCGTCCCAGATTTCGGCATCCTCAACGGGCCGTATCTGCTCAAGGAACCGGCGGAGTTCAAGAAGCTGCTCGCCTCCGACTGGTACAAAGAACTCGTCGCCAAGGCGCACACCGCTGGCTTCCAGGTACTCGCATTCAACTGGTACTTCGGCGCGCGGCAGATCATTGCCGACCGGCCGCTGCGCAACTTGAACGATCTTAAGGGTCTTTCGATCCGCGTGCCGCCGGTGCCGATGTTCATCGAGACGTTCAAGGCGCTCGGCACGCGCGGCATCACGCTCAATTTCTCCGAGGTGTACACCGCACTGCAGCAGAAGGTGGTCGACGCCGCCGAGGCCCCGCTGCCGACGCTCTACGGCGTCAAGCTCTACGAGACGAGCAAGGTGATTTCGATGACGTCGCATTTCACCGCGTTCCTCGGCGTGTCGATGAACGCCTCGGTGTTCGACAAGCTCCCGCCTGACGTGAAGGCCGCGCTCCTCGAGGAGGCGAACAAGGCCGGCGAGTACATGGCGAAGCTCACGCAGGAGCGCGAGCGCAATGTAGTCAAGGATTTCGAGGCGAAGGGCGTCAAGATCGTCAACGACGTCGATATCCCGCAACTGCAGAAGGCTACCGCCGTCGTCTACACGCAGTTCCCGAAATGGACACCGGGACTCTACGACCGCGTGCGCAAAATCCTCGGCCAGTAACCGACGCCGACCGGTCCCGGCCATCGCGACAGACACGCACGCGTGAGCCTGCATGGCGCTGACGAGGCGTCGCCGAAGGAGGTGGCGTCGGTCCGCTCGCTCGGCCGCCGCGTCTACGAGCATCTCGAGGAGATCGTCAGCGGCACCGCGCTGGTGATCGTAGTGCTGAGCGCGAGCTGGGGTGTGGTCACGCGCTATCTCACGGAGACCCCGGCGACGTGGGCCGGCGAGCTCGCCACGCTCGCGTTTGCGTGGGTGGTCTTCGTCGGCGCAAGCACCGTGTTCAAGCACGGCGGCCACGTCAGCATCGACATGCTGATCAACTTCCTGCCACCGCGCTGGCGGCCGCGCATCCAGGCAGCGATGGACGCGATCGTGCTCGTCTTCTGCGCCGCGGTCACCGCGCTCGCCGTACGGGTGACGATGCAGAACTGGGACAACCCCACTTCGGTGATGCGAGTGCCGATTGCGCTCATCTACTTGTCCCTGGTGGTGGGCTTCGGGATGATGTCCCTGCGTCAGGGGGAACTCGCCTTGCGGCGCTGGCGCTTGCGTGCGAGCGGCGGGTGACGTATGGAATACTTGCCGATCTTACTGATGTTCGTGCTGTTCGCGCTCAACATTCCGGTCGCGTTCGGAATGGGGGTGGCGGCACTCACCTACTTCCTGTTCGCCGTCGATCTCCCACTCGGCACGTTCATCCAGCGTCTCACCAGCGTGACTGCATCGTTCCCGCTGCTCGCGGTGCCGTTCTTCATTCTGGCTGGCAGCATCATGAACTACGCCGGCATCACGCGCCGGTTGATGACGCTCGCCGATGCGCTAGTTGGCCACTGGATGGGCGGGCTTGCACAGGTGAACATCCTGCTCTCGACGCTGATGGGTGGCCTCTCGGCATCCGCACTCGCCGACGCGGCGATGCAGGCGAAGATGCTCGGGCCCGAAATGATCAAGCGAGGGATGTCGCCGGGATTCGCGGCGGCGATCACCGCGTGCGCGGCGATTATCACACCCATCATTCCACCGGGAATTGGGCTGATCATCTACGGCTACCTTTCGGACCAGTCGGTGGGGCGTCTGTTCATCGGCGGCATCATCCCGGGGTTGCTGCTGTGCTTGGCGCTGATGATCACCACATACTTCATTTCGCGGCGCCGCGACTACCGGCCGACCCGCACCAGGTTCGTGAGTCTCGGTGAGCTCGGTCGGGCGTTTCGCGACGCGCTATGGGCGCTGTCGATCCCGCTGTTCATCGTGCTGGGCATCCGCGACGGGATCTTTACGCCCACCGAAGCCGGCGCTATCTGCGTGCTCTACGCGGCGTTCATCGGCTTCTTCGTGCACCGCGAGCTCAAGCTCCGCGACATCCCGGCGATCATCACCGAGGCTACGGTAGGCACCAGCGCGACGATGATCATCGTTTCGGCCGCCGCCGCATTCGGTTACTACATGACGTGGGAAGACATCCCGGCCCATATCGCCTCGTCGCTGATCGGCGTTACCCGCGAGCCGTGGCTGCTGCTGCTGTTGATCAACCTGGTGCTGGTTGTCGTCGGCATGCTGGTGGAGACTACCTCGGCGATCATCCTGCTGACACCGATCCTAGTGCCCGCGGTGATGCAGCTCGGCATCGACCCCATACATTTCGGGCTGATTCTCGTCGTAAACCTCACGATCGGCGGCGTCACGCCACCGGTAGGTACCGTGATGTATGTGAGTTGCTCGATCCTGCGCGTGCCGATCAACCGCTTTACGGTCGAAGCGCTGCCGCTGATACTGACGATGTTCGCCGTGTTGTTCCTCATCACCTATTTCCCGCAGATCGTGCTGTTCCTACCTAACCTCTGGATGGGCAAGTCCTGATCCAAACGCCGATGATCGCGCCGCCACCGCTGCTCACCATACGTCGCCGCTTTGAGCGCCCCTCACGCGCCGAGATCGCGTGCTTCGCCGGGGTGTCGATCAGCATGATCGCCGATGCGCAGCGCGGCCGCGGCGGCCTCGACCACCGGATCCAGCCGCTCGAGCCGCGATACGCGTTCGCCGGACCGGCCGTAACGACGTGGTGCGGCGCCGCCGACAACCTCGGCGCGCTCGCCGCGCTGGAGATCGCACAGGCGGGCGACGTGATCGTCATAGCCTGCGACGGCTTCGATGGCGTGGGCGTGGTAGGCGACCGCTACGCCGGGATGGCGCGCAACAAGGGGCTCGCCGGCATCGTCGTCGACGGCCTCGTCCGCGATCGACCCGGGATCTGCGCGGCCGCCGTGCCGTGCTACGCACGCGGCGCCAACGCAAGCTCAGCGCTGTCGCTCGGGCCCGGTGAAGTTGGCTTGCCCATCGCGATCGGCGGCGTGGTCATCGAGTCGGGCGACATGCTGGTCGCCGACGGCGAGGGCGTGATCGTCGTGCCACAACGGTCGATCGCCCGCGTACTGGCAACGCTCGTGGAAGTCAAGCGCGCGGAAGAGGCACTGAATCGCGAGGTCGGCGAAGGGATCTGCGGCTTCGGCTGGGTCGCCGAGCTCATGCGCACCGAGCGCACGCGCTACGTCGATTGATCACAGCGCGAATCAGGACGGCACGGTTCGAACGATGGGCAAACGCGTGGAAGGCAAGGTGGCCATGGTGTTCGGCGCCGGGGCGGTCGGCCCCGGCTGGGGCAACGGCAAAGCGTCGGCGGTGCTGTACGCACGCGAGGGTGCAACGGTGTTCGCGGTCGACGTCGACGAAGCCGCGGCCGCCGACACGCGGTCGATCATCGAAAGCGAAGGGGGCATCTGCATCGCGCACCGCTGCGACGTCGCGCTCGCAGCAGACATCGAGCGTGCCGTGGCGACCTGTGTCGCCACGTTCGGCACCGTCGACATCGTCCACAACAACGTCGGCATCGTCGAGGTCGGTGGCCCACTTGAGATCAACGAGGCGAGCTGGGATCGCACGTTTGCCGTCAATGTGAGGAGCATGTTCCTCACCGCGAAGCACGCGCTGCCGACGATGCTTGCGCAGGGACGCGGCGCGTTCGTCAACATCTCGTCGCTCGCGGCGATCCGCTACCCGGGCTTTCCCGAGGCATCGTATGTTGCATCGAAGGCAGCGGTGATTGGCCTCACTCAGAACATGGCGCTGCAGTACGCGGCGCATGGCATCCGCGCGAACTGCATCCTGCCGGGTCTGATGAATACGCCGACGATCGTCAGGCCGCTCACGGCGGCCTACGGCGGCGACCTTGCGGCGATGATCGCGAAGCGCGACGCGCAATCGCCGACCGGCAGAATGGGTGATGGCTGGGACATCGCGCACGCGGCGGTCTTCCTCGCCTCCGACGAGGCCAAGTACATCAACGGCGTGGCGCTACCGGTCGATGGCGGTCTGTCGCTAAGGTTCGCCTGAACCACGGGACGGCGCCGCGTCGCTGGCGAAGTCAGCGGGCGTCGGTTCGCCGCAGCCGCTGCAAATGTCGGATCACCTCGGCGTTACGCGCATCGACGAGCGCCCTTGCGTCGCCGTCGCGCCAATCGTGAAAGCCACGCCCCGCCCTGCTCCCGGTGCGCCCCTCGCCGATGAGGCGTTCGAGTTCTCCGGGCGCGCTCGCATTATCGAGCGTCGGAAAGATGAAGCGTGCGATCGACGCCATCAGAGGCAGACCTGCGATGTCCGCCTTCTCGAACGGTCCTTCGATCGGCAGCCGTAGCGCGTAGCCCTGCTTGACCACGCGATCGATCTCGCGCGGGGTGGCGACACCGTCGCGCACGAGCGCCAGCGCCTCGCGCAGGAGCGCGAACTGCAGTCGGTTGAAGAGGTGACCGGCAATGTCGCGCGCAAGCCGGATCGGCTCCTTGCCTAGCGACTCGACGATAGCGCAGGCGCCCGCCACGGTTGCGGCTGCCGTCGCTTCGCCGGGAACAACCTCGACCGCCGGCATCAAGTGCGGCGGATTCGCGAAGTGCATGACGACAAAGCGGCCGGGATCGGCGAGCCGCGCCGCGAGCTGCGCGACCGGGATGCTCGACGTCGTGCTCGCGAGGATGGCGTCGGACGCGAGGCGAGGCTCGATCGTAGCGTAGAGCGCCTGCTTGGCGGAGAGGTCTTCGTAGATTGCGTCGATGACGAGGTCGGCGCCGGCCGCCGCCGCGGCGAGATCGCTGTCGAAGCGCAGCCGCTTGCGCCAACCCTCGGCAGCCACGGGCAGCAGCGCGGCCCCCGCGAGCTCGCCCGCGCCGCGTTCGGCTTCGTCGGCCGCGGAGCCAAGCGCCTCGGCAGAGCGCGCGATCAGCGTCACGCCGTGCCCGTGTAGTGCGAATACGAGCGCGAGCGAAGGCCCCATAGTCCCCGCACCGACTACCACTACGTTCTGCGGCATTCACAAGCTCCCGATCAGCGACGCAAGACGCCCATGCTATGCATCCCGTAGATGCCCTGCACACGGCGCAGGGCACTTGCCTCTAGCGTGTGCGACCGCGGCGATGTCTAAGTATATCGACAGTGCGTCCGCTACTGCGTCCAGCAAGACGCTGCGGATTCCGAAGCTATAGCGGCTGCCTTCGAGCGCGGCCTACGCCACAACTCCCACTTACCCACGTCGGGTGTATCGCGCGGCGGTGCCTTCGCCGCGGCCGCCGGCCGACAGCTTGAGCTCTTCGGCGCCTTGCCAGCCTCCTGACACGTCACAGAATAGCCGCGACATATGGCGGAAAGGGGTATGGGATCGGCACGCAAAAAGATGATCGAAAGCACTCGTACCGGTGGGTCGGTGCCTGCGGAATCGCGCACGCTGTCGCGCGTCGTCACCTTTCTCGGCGGCCGAAAGATCCTGCGCACCCGGATCGAGACCAAGCTTGAGGCCCATGACGCGATCCACAAGGGCCTGCCAAGCGCCGCGCTTCTCGCGGTGCTGGAACACGTTCGGGTGCTGCCTAATGCGGACCTGACCGCTGCCATCGGCGTCAGCGAGCGAACGATCCAGCGGCGCGCGAATGATCCAACGCTACCTCTCTCGCCCGAGCAGTCGGGGCGTACTTGGAGGTTTGCGGAAGTGCTCGCCAAAGCAACCGACGTGCTTGGCGATC